>JAJRTR010000019.1 GCA_024278215.1 bacterium | reverse complement strand
TTTTCGGTGAGCAGACCGGTGCCGGGGCCGATCTCGAGGCAGAGGCGTCCGGCGCGCGCGCCGGACGCCTCTGCCTCGAGATCGGCCCCGGCACCGGTCTGCTCACCGAAAAACTGCTCGCACGCGGCGCGGACATTGTCGCTGTCGAACTCGACGAAAAAATGATACGCCTTCTCGTACAAAAACTCGGACACAACAGCGCACTTAAGATCGTTCAGGGCAACGTCCTCGATATCGACCCGGCGGAACTCCTGCCGGAATCCGCGCGCCCCGCGCTTGTTGTGGGCAATCTGCCCTATTACATTACGAGCCCCATAGTATTCAAGTTGCTTGCCGTCAAACACCTGTTCGAGCGCGTAACATTGCTCGTGCAACGCGAAGTCGGCGAACGTATGTCAGCCGAACCGGGGTCAGCGGATTTCGGTGCCCTGTCGCTTTTCTGCGGACTCGAAGCGCGCTGCGAAGTTCTGTTCACCGTAGCGCGCGATGCCTTTCGGCCTCCGCCGAGAGTCGACTCCTGCCTCGTTCAACTTACGCCTGTCGACCGCAGCGGCCCCGAAATAGATAACAGGGTATTCTTCGAACTCGTCGTTAAAAGCGCATTCGAGCACAGGCGAAAAACGCTATCCAATTCCATGAAGTTCAGCGCCGACAAAGGTACCCTTTCAGCACATTTCAAAGACAAAAATTCGGCAGCCGATATAATCGCCGCCACCCTCGAAACAATCGGCATCCCCGCCGGTGCCCGCGCACAGGAAGTCGACATCGACAGCTTCATCCGCCTGTCTAACCTGCTGTTCAAAGCGCCGAATGCAAAATGATATTCGCAGCGAGCCGGACGAAATTGATCGACGCCGGAGGCGCAACATCCCCTAAGACGGACCCGATGACCGGATATTAGGACAGTATGCGCAATAACGCAATATGATATTGCGCTATAGTACTGTGCTTTTGCATGTGACCAGGGTAAGTGACCATATTGTCCAGCTTTGAAAATGACCGTTATCAATGTTTATCGGAAGTAAAGCATTAACTTTTAAAATGATCCGGCCATAGTGTGTTACATTATTAATTAAATTATAAAGAATCTAAATACAGATAATCACTAAAACCGATAATTCCTTAATACCGAAACAAAAAAACCTTTAAATAACAGGATATTCATGATTTGTTTATGAACAATGCAGATAAGGATAAAATATTCACAGGGAGACGAGACAGGAATATCATTGTTTATGAAAAGACATAAAAAGTATGTTATAGCACCATGATGTTATGCCAAAATTGGAGTATATGGCAAGTAGTATTTAGAATACTCATATGTGTTGCCGATTATCGCTGGAAATATCGGATGTATGATGTGCTCATAAAATTAATTTGATTGGTCATGCGTTAATATACGAAAACAGGAAAAAAGTGTTATATATTACCATAACAGGTTGGACAATGATGTCGGTGTGCCTGAAGTTTCTTTGACTGTTGATGTTGTGTGTGCGGCGGGGCGACGGCTATCATCGACAGGATGGTAAAGAAATGCTGAAAAAGAGATCGGTGGAAGCTGGAGCTTCCGGTTTCGGCGTTCCCAGGGTGGACCTTGGGAACGATGAAAAACTGGTGTGGACGAGTGTGAGTGCGATGACCTTGTGAACGATAAAACTCTGTGTGCCGTGCTCAAACCGCATTTGTTTGGGCACGAAAATGCGACCTTTTGGGTTCTGGCTACCATCGAGGTAGGGAGCGTGAGTTTCAAACCGCTGTACGTTTACTTGCCGCTTTTTTCAACCTTGAACGGTTCGCTGCAACATCTGAAGATTTTTTTCGCGCCGCGGCATTGATCGAAATAGCAGTGGACACAAACCGGGCTCGCGCCGGGACATGAGCAGGAATTGGCGTCCATGAAAGGTTCTCCGTCTTTATCCACAAGGTCAGCGGTCCACTCCTGGTCGCGGCTGAATCCTATTATTGTGTTGGGTTCCGGACACTCGGCGGCCTGCTGTTGTTCCGGCGAGCAGGCCGGCGGTTTGTCCCAGGTCACGCACACCTTCTGTTTTTCTTCTTTTGCGCAGAGCCGCTTGCCCTGGCTGCGGCAGGCCTCGGTAGCGGCGGCCCATGTCACGACATCTTTCGACGGTCTCTTGTCGATGCAGAAAGCTTCTGTCTGTTTTGTCTGTTTTTCCGTGACGGGAGTCGACCGGAAATAGTTGCCGGGCAGGAAAACGAACGGGCCGCCTCCGTCGAACATCATTCCTTTGGGACACCTCTTGTCGTCTCCCGCTGTTACCGCACGCTCCTCCTCGACCCAGTACCTGACGAAAAGTCCGCGCTTCATATCCTCCGAACTCTGTATCACGTTTCCGATGCTCAGGCGCGGACGCACCTCGTATATCCGGAGTTTGCCTATCACGCGCTCTTCCTCATCCAGCACTTCTCCGGCCATATTTCGTATCGGTTCCATGCGGTACACTATCATCGGCATATCGGGTTTGACGCCCTGTATTTCGCCCTGGTCCACATAGACTTTATCGAGGCCCGAAACCTTTATTACCGCACCGGTTTTCTCGACGAGGCCCGCCGTGTCCACAGGTGTTATCGCCATATTGCCGGGCTCCGTATCCGTTGCGGAATCCGGCTCGATAAACTTATAATCTTTCACCGGCGGCTCGAGCGTAACGGGCGGTGTCGCAGTGCCGGTTGCATAACCCGCGGTTGCCGCCTGCACCGGCGACACAAACAGCATAACCGCCGCCATGATCGCCAACACCGCAATATGTGAAATGGGCAGAGGCGGCTTCCTGCCGGGCGGCGGCGGAACGAGCCCGGAATGCGCACGAGGAACAACCTTTTTCATGGTGCACATACATATTATCTCTTTGAACATTTTCACATTCACCGCCTCGCCCGCTTGCGTAACATCGCTGTTTCCATAGTACTACACTATGCGCCTGTCTTCAAGATGCGACACATCGTTCAGACACTGTATCAGCCAATGCTCGCCGTCAATGAGATCGATGATATTCACCGAACAATTATCAATTTTGAACGGCGTAATCGTGGCCAGGTCGAGGTCTGTGATGTATTTGATCATCAGCGAACTCACACCACCGTGTGTCACAATCATAATTATGCCGTCTTCGTGTTCGGACCTTACATTATTCATAAATTCGGTCAGGCGGTTCAGAACGTCGCGCCGCGATTCGCCGCCCTCCGGCTTGAAATCGACAGGGTGCCTGCGCAGTTCCTTTATCTCGTCGGGCAACTCGTCCTCGATCTCTTTCCATTGTTTGCCTTCGAAAGAGCCCCAGTGCCGCTCGCGCAGAAGCGGCGAAAGTATGAGGCGGCTGTCGGGAAGCCGGTTCTGAATGATCGCAGCCGTACGCGACGCTCGCGACATGTCACTCGAATAAATAGCGGAAATACCCGATCCTTCGAGTCGCTTCGACAGTGCTTCAGCCTGCGCTATCCCGTTGTCGTTTAATTCCATGTCCGTGTGACCCTGAATGCGCCACTCGGCGTTCCATTGCGTTTCGCCGTGTCTCGTAAGAAAGATTCTCAACCTTTTCATATTCAAAAACGTAGCCTCCGATGTGTTTCAGCAATAAACGGCAGAAGTTTTCATCGTTTCGGTGCTCCGACCCGGAACGTATAGACTGAACGCGCTGTGTTCACCATAAAAAACTTCGGCGCGCGCCCGGAACATCCATGGCTTTCGAGCTGGTTTTTATGCCTATTCAGGTATAATCTGTCTCCCGAACTTCTCCTGGAACTTCTTCATCATTCCCAACGTCACGTTTTTTACCGCTTCCTGTATCTGTGGTCCATATTCCGTCAACAGCGCACCCATGACTTCCTGCGTGATCTCCGGCATTGTCTTCACGACTTTTTTTCCGACCGGTGTTTTGTAAAAGGAAATCAGTTGTTTTACTTCTTCTCCCGTGAACTGCTTTGCATATACCGGCATAAGGATGTTTGTTATTATCTCATCGTTTTTGAATATCGTGGTAATGGCATCCGTCATTTTCCTGACATACTCCGGCATGAATTCGGTCTCGATGTATTCTTTCTCTTCATCCGAAAGGCTGCTGCTCTTCATCATTCTGCCCATCATCTTTTCACTCTGCTGTTTCACCTGCTCGGTCATCGATTCGGAGATCTTCAACATCTGTCCCTTGTAATCAATAATCTCGAACAGTTCCAGCAGTGCATCTTTCTTGTCCCGCGGTGCTTTCTTATCCTGTGCGTGCACAGAGGACGAAACCGACATGATAAGAGTTAATGCGATCATGGCGATCATCGTATAAAATTTTGTTCTCATGAATAGAGCTCCAATCAAAAAGGTAGTGGATTATAACATATAGGCTGCCGGGACCACAAAAGAGTTTCCGGCAGCCGGTGTCTTTGTGGCGATAGGCTGAAATTCCGGCAATTATTTCTGAAGCGAGGACCTGTCAGAAAGTGCGTTTCACTGTGAAGTAGGTAGACCTGCCGGGGAGTGGATAACCGATTACGTCGCTGATTACATTGTCATTAATATTCTTGACGTCGACGGACAGAACCCAGTCGCCGACGGAATAACTTAAGCCCGCGTTATAAATGTCACGGTCGTCGAGTTCATTGAAATTCGCGGAATCGAGATAGGCGTTGCGTGCGAGTTCGAGGCTGTTGTATATCTCGAAGCCGGCGATGTTCCACTGTAGTTTGAAGTTCCACGTGTCTTCATATTGGCCCGGCAGTTTCTTGCCGGAGTCCGAGGGTGGGTCCCCACCGTTTTCCGTGTCTTTCCATGTGTGATTGGCGTTGAAGCGCCATGAGGGTGATATCTTCCAGTTGAGACTTGCTTCCGTGCCTCTGATACTGGCGTTTTTGAGATTTGTCGCATAGAAAACGGTTCTCGTTTTTTCGACAAACACGATTATGTCGTCGATATTCTGATCGAAATAAGTAAAATCGAATGTGACATTATTTTTTGACGGCCCTGCGGTCAGCGAGAGTCCGATGTCCAGATTCTCGCCGTTTTCGGGCCTGAGGTCGGTGTTGCCCACCACACTGCCGCGG
Source organism: bacterium (assembly GCA_024278215.1). Lineage (GTDB taxonomy): Bacteria > UBP15 > UBA6099 > UBA6099 > JAJRTR01 > JAJRTR01. Next base: position 16,070 of record JAJRTR010000019.1, on the reverse strand, counting down.
TCGCCGAACAGCTCGTAGAAGCCGGGCAGCCGATAGTATTTACCCGCGTTGGCTTTCATCGTCAGCCTCTCTGAAATCCGCAGGCGGAGTCCCAGGTGATAGTCGTCGAGTTTCTGTTTATCCGTCTGGTCGGGCTGCAACAGCCAGCTGGTGTCGGGATCGTCGCCTGGGAAAGTAGACTTCACATCCTGGCGCCCGACCGCCGCCGTAGCGAGCAGCCTGTCACTGCCGGACCTGAACCGGTATTCGAGGCGTGTGGTCCATGCCGTCCGCGTGCTCGGCATCCCCACTTCGATCTCCTTCATCCTGTCTGTAGGCTGGTAGTGTTCGCGAGTGCGCGACAGGGAGCCGTATATTTCATGATTCGCGCCGATGTATGTATTGAAATGCCCTGTAAGAGACGTGCTTGTTGTGGTGTTCCTGTTGTCCTGCCTGTTCAGGCCGATCTCGCCGCTGTTTGTGTAGGTGTCGTTGAATCTCGACTCGTATTTATGAAGTTGCAGGTCGACGCCCGTCTCCGTGTCGGGGCCGAGTCCTTCGCGGTTTTTGTACTTGAGGTTCATTACGGTATTCAGAGTTTTCAGGTTGGCGAAGAGCGACGGCGAGTTGGCCGGTCCGGGCACACCCTGGTTCTTATACGACCAGCGCTGACCGAAAATGAGTCTCCGGTTCCTGTCGACGGCATACTCCGCGTTCAGGACGGCATGAGTGTCCCTGAACCAGTTGTTTTTGCGCGATATGCGGCTGTCGTCCGAGCTGTTGTAGGGCGTTCCCATATCGTTGAGATAATCGAAATCGCCGTCGGACTCGCGCCTCGTCAGGCTCACGGCAAGGTCGAGGTCTTTAGCCGACGAGCTCGTGAAAAGATTGAACTCACGTGTATCGTAGTCGCCGGCTGAAAGCGAAAGGCCGCCCCCGGTCTTTCCGCCGCCTTTCCGCGTTACGAGATTGACCACACCGCCGATGGCGTTCGTACCGAATTCGGCGGGGACATGCCCCTTGTACACCTCAATTCTTTCGAGTGTTTTCAACGGCAGGTCGCCGATGTTCACAGCGCCGCCGAGCCCGAGATTCAGCGGGATGCCGTCGAGCATAACCAGTACTTTATCCGACGAAACGCCCCTGATGGAAACAGTACTGTAGCTGCCGAATCCGCCATAAGTTTTTATCTCGACGCCCGCCTGTTCGGACAACACTTCAGGCAATGATGTGAACCTGTTCTCGAAGTCTTCGCGGCGTATAACCGTCGTATTTATCGGCCTGTCCATTATCTCTTCCACATCGTGGTCGGTATAATCGGCTTCGATCACTACCTCGCCGAGATAGAACGGTTCCGGCTGCGTGTCCGCCGCCCTGCCCTGCCGCGCCGCGCACATTACCAGCGCAGACGCCAACAAAGCCGTAAATAAAATGTGCAAACTATTGGTTGTTGATCTCATGCGAACCATCCGGTAAGAAAGAACACCGCGGCCGGAATTGCACCGGCCACGGATTGATTGATAAATGTCTATGCAACTTGAAAATATACATTAACTACACTACGGCGTGTAAGTAAAGAAGTCGAAAGCTTCGGGCATGAGACCGACAGGAACGACACTGCTGTAAACCTGCTCGTCTGTGGACGTATCGAAGAAAAGCAGGCCCGGCGCGGATGTGTCGCGCGAGGGCACCACGAGGTTGCCGTCCGGGTCGATGCCGAGATCGAAACCGACCGATCCCGAGAAAATCGCTGTCGAGTTTACATCGCCGGTCGAAGGATTGAAAGCATACACGGCGGTAGTCGGCCACGATGTAATACATGTGAAATAGCCTTTTGTCGCGGAAGCTATTGCGATGTTGCTGGGCGAACAGGAGAAATCGCCGTCCCCCTTCGAAGCTATTTTCGTGACGGCATAAGTGGCCGGGTCTATGGATGCTATGCCGGCCGATTCCGGGCCTGTCGGGTTGAAGGTGCTGCCCGAACATGTCAGGTATATGAGGTTATACGCATACACAAGATCGCCCGTGGGGTTCTGCCCGCAGTTCGCGCTCAGGTCGATACTCGCGACGGCCGTGTCTGTGCTGGTGTCGATGACGACGACCTTCGCGTAATCCGTGGTTGCCCAGTAGTTTGATCTGTCGAGATTCTGGACAGCGACAAAAACTTTGCTGCCGACCGCGACCATATTCGCAGCTTCGGGAATAGTGTCCAGTGTGTCGCCGCTCCCGAATTGTTGCGTGTAGGGCGCAAGCGATATCGTACCTGTGCGCTCACCCGTAAGCGGATTGATTATCTGGATATAGTCTTTTTCATTAAGTGTCACATAAGCTTTTGTCGAGCTGATAATTTCGATATCCTGGGGATTGAGCGTTGCGTCCGAAGAGTTCTCTTTCAGCGAATAGTTTGCGGTCACACTGAACCCGGCCGCGGGATCGAGCACGACGACTGTATCGTATCCGTACCTGTTGAGAATATATACATAGGAGTTGTCGACCGCGATGGCCACATCACTGTTGACCGGGTTGGGACTCAGCAGATTGTATGTAGCCGAAGGAGCGATATCCGCGCTTCCCGTAAGTGCCATATAAGCGAAGTCGCCCTGTGTTTCCGACCATCCCGAAGGCGTGTTCGCCATCACGATGTAATTGATAGCGGAAGATGTGTCGTCGACCGCCGAGTTCAGAGCGGACTGCACATCGGCGTCGAATGCGGCGATGCTTTTGGCGTTGTTTATAATCGTGTCGAGCGAATCGGCGAGACTGTCCGCGCTGGTTCCGACAGCACTTATCACCTTTGTCACGATGTCGGCGACTTCCGTGTAGGTCAGGTCGTTGAAAGTTTTTCCGTCCGAAACGAGTTTTTCTGTGATGATCTGGTAGGCGGCTTCCGTCACAGGCGTGATGTCGGCAGTTGTGCCGGTCACATTGGTGCGAAGCGTGGCGGTCGCGCCGTCGGGTGCTGTCACAACAGCTCTCGCTATCACGTGGTTTACCGTATATGAGTATGTGTTGGACACAGCGAATGAATACTTACCGTTGTCGTCGGTACTGATCGGACCGGCAATAATTGTTTCAGTGCCGGTGGCGCTGACGATTGACAACTGCACAGTGCCTGTAGCTGCGCCCATAGCAGCGGCCATCCTCGCCGCGCCGGTCGTTGTGTCCGGAATCTCAAGCGTGCCGGAAACCGTGTAGGACCCTGTACCGCTGCTACCGCCACAACCCGCGATAAACACTGCGCCCAGTGCGACAACAAAAAACATTCCTGTAATAAATCCCGCGTATCTCTTTTTCATAAAAACCTCCGTTTTCCTTCTGTTGTTTTTTGACAAACTTTCGCGCCGCGACAAAAGCTGCTTCCACGCGACACCTGTGTCAAGTATGTGAACGCCTGTCGGCGACCGGTCGCCACGTATACACAAATGAGACTGTGAGCGGCACACACCGGGCACGCGATGTGCCGCATGGGCCGGTCGCGGCAGGCGGGAACGAAAAAACCCCGTTTCTCTCGCGAAAGAAACGGGGTTTGATTGAACGTAATGATTCAGCATCAGACCTTACGTTCTTTCGCTGGAAGAACATAATGCAAGGCGGCTTTTCACACGTCTTCTGACTCGCGGATCAACCTACTCGCCGCGCCTTCCCGCCGAATTATCGGCGGTGGCACTCCTGCGGTTTTCGTCCTCGCTCACAGCGGCCTGACCGTTCCGGTTTCCCACCGGATTCCGTGCGCCCGTTTTCCGGGCATTGTGATAAGCCTGTCCGATTCAAGTTTCATGGATGTTTTCCGACTGCAACTCACAGAAACCGACATCCAGAGATATTAAATACTATTTTCAGCCTGTCATGTCAAGAGTTCCGCGAAACTTGTCTCGATACCTGCGAAACTTTTTGGAATTGCACCCATATCTGAGCCAATTGCAAAATTCAGTTCTACTACTTCCGGCTGCAATTGCTCCGAGCCGCGTTATCGGTGTGCCCGCCCCGCAATCTTATTTCTTGACACCGCACACGCTCACACGGTACGATATTCTCTATGAAAACCACTGAATTTAAACGCCGATTGGAGAAAATATAATGGCAAATGAACCGTTGTGGACACCCTCTGAGGATCGCGTCAGGAACACGAATATGTATGCTTTCATGCAACGCATAAACGAGAACTACGGCACCGACCTGAAAGTGTACGAGGAATTGCGCAAATGGTCTGTCGAGAATATACCGGACTTCTGGAAAGAAATGTGGGAACTGGCGGACATCAGGCATTCCGTGGGATACAAAGAAGTCATCGACGATGTCACAAAAATGCCGGGCGCGAAATGGTTCACCGGCGCGAAGCTGAATTTTGCCGAGAACCTGCTCCGCTACCGCGACGACAGAACAGCCGTCATCTTCCGCGGCGAGGCGATGGACGAAGCGATTCGATATACTTATGCCGAACTCTACGACGAAGTCGCCCGGCTGGCGAAATCGCTGCGCGCCAAAGGCGTCACGGCAGGCGACCGCATCGTCGGCTTCATGCCCAACATGCACACCACCATCATCGCTATGCTCGCCGCCAACAGCATCGGCGCCATCTGGTCTTCATGCTCGCCCGACTTCGGCACGAAGGGCGTTCTCGACCGCTTCGGGCAGATCGAGCCGAAAGTGCTCTTCACTGCCAACGGCTATTCATACAACGGCAGGAACTTCAGTTCGCTCGATAAAGTAAAAACCATTTTCGACCGGCTTACATCGCAACCCAGGGTCGTCGTCGTGCCGTACACCGAGGAGCGCGCCGATATCTCGATGCTCGAGAACGCCGTACACTACAACGACTTCATCTCCGACGAAAAAGGACTCGATATCACATTCGAACAGATGCCTTTCGATCATCCTCTGTATATTATGTACTCGTCCGGCACCACCGGCCTGCCCAAGTGCATGGTGCAGTGCGCGGGCGGCATCCTCATACATCACATCAAGGAACTTATGCTGCACACCGACATCAAACGCGAGGACAATCTATTCTACTTCACCACCTGCGGCTGGATGATGTGGAACTGGATGGTGTCCACACTTGCGCTGGGCGCGACTATCACACTTTTCGACGGCTCGCCGTTCCATCCCGGTCCGGAGGCGCTGTGGAAACTGGCGGGCGACGAAAAAGTCACTGTCTTCGGTACAAGCGCGAAATATCTCGCGGCGGTCGAAGCGGCAGGCTGCAAACCGAAAGAGGAATTCGACCTGTCGGCCCTGAAAGCGGTCCTGTCGACCGGGTCGCCGCTCTCCGAGGAAAGTTTCGACTTCGTATACCGCGACGTCAACAGCAACGTGTGCCTGTCGTCCATCTCGGGCGGCACAGACCTCAACGGCTGCTTCTTCGCGGGCGTACCAATATCACCTGTCTACAAAGGCGAACTCCAGGGCAGATGCCTCGCGATGGACGTCCACGCCTACGACCCTGCGGGCAACCCCGTTATCGGCGAAAAGGGCGAACTCGTCTGCGCGAAACCCTTCCCGTCGATGCCCATCTATTTCTGGAACGATCCCGAGGGCGAGAAGTACCACAACGCCTACTTCGATGTATATGACAACGTGTGGCGGCACGGCGATTTCATCGAGATCAACGAGCGCGGCGGCGTAGTCATTTACGGTCGCTCGGACGCCACCCTCAACCCGCAGGGCGTTCGCATCGGCACGGCGGAAATATATAATGTTGTCGAGAACATGGACGAAGTCGCCGACAGCCTCGTCGTCGGCCAGGAGTGGGACAACGATGTGCGCGTCATACTGTTCCTCAAACTCAACGAAGGGGTCGAACTGACTGAAGAGCTCGTGAAAAAGGTGCGTGCCACCATCAGGATCGAGTGTTCGCCGCGCCACGTGCCCGCGAAAGTGCTGCCCATTGCCGACATACCGTACACCATCAATATGAAGAAAGTCGAACTCGCTGTGCGCAACGTCATCCACAACCGGCCTGTGACAAACCGCGACGCGCTGGCCAACCCGGAATCGCTCGACCTGTATAAAGACATCCCCGAACTACAGGAATAGTGAAAAAGCCGGGGTATGGCTTATTTCCCCACGGGGGCAAACAAGCATTTATTCGCTTGCCATTATGGAAATGGCTCTGTCGTGGAATCTGTGGTTTCTACTCGCATTGATGAAATATGCGGGTACGAAACATCACAGAATGCTGCTCGGAGAAGCTCGATTATTGCATGTTGCGCATCAGAAATATATATCTATTTTGTAAAAGATATGTTATAATATTAAGTATAAACTTGCTTGTTTTTATAAAAGGCAGTGCCATGTCAACAAAGAAAAGATGTAAGATGGGGTAGCGTAAAAACTATAAAGATGCAGGGCGGGGTCACCGTACCCCGCCTCAACTTGTGCCTGTACAAACTGTTTTCGCGAGAAATATGTTCAGGCGGGGTACGGTGACCCCGCCCTTGTCTACACTTTCTTGCGACGTTACAAGCCTGACGTGACAGTAGTAGAATTTATGGGGACACGATCCGGAATTAAAGGTCGAATTTCAGTCATGTTCCCAAAATTCTCACCATACATTGAAAAACGCACAAGTATAAATACACAGGTGCCGCTGTCGTGTGCCTGTACACAATTGATAAATAGGAACCAATAATGCAGAACAAGGAATTATTGAGCGATGCCGTCTGTCGTTTGTTTTACAGAAACCTCTGCGGTGTGGTATTCGCTACCATATTGATATTGGTTATGGCGGTGATGTCCGGGGTGGCGCGGAGAGCGGAAGCGGAGGCATCGAATCCGACGAACGTGGATATGGGTACGTATGCCGGCCAGTTCGTGGCGATACCGCACGCGACACACACACGGTATTTCGTGACTGTGCCGGACGATGGGCTGCTGCTCGAAATCGCCGGCGACACATTCGCGCAGAAGGTGATATCTCTTAACGGCGGTTCAAGCAAGCCGTGGGGTGTTGCGATCTATGAGAACCTTAGCGACCCGAAGGTTTTCGTAACCGACAACACTTATTTCAGACTTTTTATTTATGATCTGGATACCGAGGTGCTGGAGTCGCCGATTTCCATGTTGATGAGTACGGGACCCACGGGACAGGAATACAGCAACGGCATAGCGATCAACACGGCGAACGCCACGGACGAAGTTTTTATCGTGGATTACACTAACGATAAGGTCAGGGTGATAAACGCGCAGACGTATGCCTCGCTGACGCCGATCTCCGGAGATGGATTGGCGGCCCCTGTCGATGTCGCCGTAAACGAAACGACCAACAGGGTTTATGTCATCACCGCTTATAACAAGCTTTTCGTATATGACGGCACGAACAATTCATATATTGAAACCGTAAACATATTCAACAGTCCGAAAAACATCGCGATAAACGAGGAAACCAATAAAATTTACATAACACACGACGCCGCCGGGCAGACTACTGTCATTGACGGTTCGGATGACAGTATCGAGGCGACGATATTCACGGACAGCGTGCCTTATGATGTCGCGTACCATCCCGACACGGACCTGATATATATCACGGTGCCGTCAGAGGGGAAAGTCTATGTTTTCGATTCGGCGGACAACGGTCCCGCGGGAGGCGCGTCGGCATCGGTGACAGTAGGCGCTTCGCCATACGGGATAGATTATGTGACACCGGGCACGGGGGCGGGCGGCACGGAACCTTGGCTGCTCGGCACTGTGTCGTCCTCGGACAACGAACTGAGCATCATCGAGGAGACGGATACCTACGCCCCGGCCTTTAACGGGATTACGTCCGCAACGGACGGGCAATCCGCAGTCGAACCGACGATAGACCTCACCTGGGACGCCGCCACCGACCTGTCTCCACCTATAACCTACCTTGTGTATATGACGGAAACACAGGGCGAGTATAACTTTGCGGGACCTATCCAGTCGGTATCCGGTACCTCAGTTCAGATCACCGCGGGGATACTGGCGCCCGGTGAACTCGAATACGGCGACTATAAATGGTTCGTGGTTCGCGCCCAGGACAGCGCGGCCACGCTCAATGAGGACGACAACGTAGTCGAACTGGGCACGCTGTGCTCGGACGGGGCCGCGCCGACAGGCGGAGAGGTTTCCGCTGCGGCGGATACGGGAAACGGCGGCGAGATACAGCTTACATGGGGCGCGGCCGCGGACAATTCCAATTTCGTATACAATATCTACGTGGCTGCGACATCCGGCGGACAGAATTTCAGCACACCCGCGTATTCCGCCGCGTCGACAACGACGACACTCGCTCTAAATGCGGCTCTCGACGCCGACTTCGACTTCGAGAACGGGCAGGAATATTTCTTTGTCGTGCGCGCCGAGGACGTCTCGGGGCTGGAAAATACAAACACAACGGAAAAAAGCGCGATCCCGACAGATTCGACGCCCCCCACATTCGCGGGTATCGACAACGCGCTGGACACAGGAGAAGGCGCGGAGGTTTACATACTGTGGCTCGCCGCTACCGACAACACTCCACCGATCACTTACAACATCTACTACAACCAGGGCGCGACCATCGACTCGTATGCCGTTCCCGACATTACCACGACAACTCAAACCGGCAGATATTATATTACCGGGCTGACAAATGATGTCCAGTATGCTTTCGCGGTTCGCGCCGAGGACGCGGAAGGCAACGAGGACACAAACGTCGTCGTCCTGACCGCGACCCCCTCGGACGGGGTGAATCCGATATTCGACGGTATAGCGAAGTGTGACGACGCCGAGACCGGAACGGCACTCGACCTTCTGTGGTACGATGCGACAGACAATTCGACCCCGATCAGCTACAACATTTACATGAAGACATCGACGACGAGCTACAACTTCGGTTCATGGACATACCAGACACAGAACGCCACCTACCAGGTCACGGGGCTGACAATGGGAGTCGAGTACTACTATGTCGTCCGGGCTGAAGACTCGGCAGGCAATGAAGACACGAACAGCGTGGAGCTTTCGGCGATACCGACAGACGGGGTCGATCCTGTCTTCAGCGGACTTTCTTATGCCACGCCGACAGCGTCATCAGGCGAGATACAACTCGTGTGGGACGCCGCGACCGACAGTTCACCGCCTGTCCTTTACAACATTTACGAAGCGGAAACATCCGGCGGGCAGAATTTCTCTTCATGGACATATCAGACCACCGCCACCTCGACGATAATCACCGGCCTGACGAACGGGCAGGAATACTATTATGTGGTGAGAGCCGAGGACGCGGGCACAAGGGAAGAGAACAACGAAGTCGAGAAATACGCGACACCCAACGATGGGGCCGCGCCCGTTTTCGGTGGAATATCGTCACTTGTGGACACAGGCGCGTACGGCACGTTGCTCGCGTCGTGGAGCGCGGCCACGGACGACTCATCGCCGATCACTTACCTGGTCTTCATATCCATGACGGCGAGCGGCCAGGACTATAACTCGCCTGACTACTCGACAACGGTCACTTCCGTGAGCCTCGAAGGCCTTATAAACGGGACAGGCTATTACGTGTCGGTGCGCGCGCGCGATGTCGCGGGACTCACATCGACTAATACCGAAGAACTTTTCGCCACTCCGACCGACACGACGCCACCGGTTTTCGCCGGTATCGCGAGTGTCGTCGACAACGAGACGGGGGGCAGCCTGCGGGTATACTGGTCGAGCGCTGTTGACATGTCGTCACCTGTAACCTACGAGATTTTCATGGCGACGGGGTCGGCATCGATCGATTACGCGACGCCCATAGCCGAAGTATACGGGACAAACTATTACGACGTGGACGGCCTGACAAACGGGGTGTCGCACAAGTTTTCCATCTGGGCGAGAGACGCGGCATCGCCACCCAACTATTCCACGAACACAGTGCAGTTGTCCGGCATTCCGACAGACCAGTCGCCGCCGAGTTTCGAGGGCGTCGAATCAGTTAAAAACGTGACTACCACAAGTAAGGAAATCAAAGTATCGTGGTCCACCGCGACAGACAATTCCCTACCGATAACATACAACATCTACTATAAGAAAAACGGCACCCTCGCGGAAGTCCTCGCCGATGGAATAAAAACGTCCACCTCGGTGACATCGGTCACGATTTCAAGTCTCGAAAACAAGCAGACATATTACTTCGTCGTGCGCGCCGAGGACTCGGCAGGCAACGAAGACACCAACACAAACATCATGGGCGGTATGCCGGTCGACAACGTGCCACCGGATTTCGACGGCCTCGAGTCGGCAGCGGACACAATGATCGGAAACGAAGTGCTACTGACATGGAGCCAGCCCACCGACGACACACTGCCTGTGAGATATAACATTTATGTCCAGAAGGGCACAACAACGAATCTGTTGGATGAACCAGACTATACGGTCAGCAATACAGCAAGCACTTCCCTGTCCATAACCGGTCTCGACAACAACGAGTTGTACTACTTCGCCGTCGGCGCGTTCGACGCTGTCGATTTCTATCCGCAGAATGAAACTACGGCGGATGTGATAGTATCCGCGACACCCACTGACAGGACACCGCCGACATTCGCGGGCGCACAGTCTGTCTCCAATACTACGGAAGGCGGCACTCTAAGGGTCTCATGGGATGAAGCTTCGGACCGTTCCACACCTGTGACATACAACATTTACCAGACAACGACATCCGGCATATACGATTTCAGCTCACCAACTTATCAGGCACCCGCCGGAAGCTACTACGACGTCACCGGCCTGACGGACGGCACAACTTATTACTACCTCGTCACTTCTGTGGACGCAAGTATCTATGCCAACGAAAGCAGCACATGGACAACAGAACTCTCCGGCACGCCCGGCGACACCGACCCGCCGGTGTTCGGCGGCATCACCGGACTCTCGATATACAGCGGCGACGGCGAACTTCAACTTCAGTGGGACGAAGCCCAGGACCAGTCCACTCCGGTGCAATATAACATCTACCAGGCGCCACTCTCCGGCTTGTACACGTTCTCCACGCCCACGTATACAACGACGGCGACAATATATATCGCCACAGGTTTCGAAGACGAACAGTGGGCCTTCTTCACAGTGCGCGCGCAGGACAGCGTATCGCCTCCGAACGAAGACGATAATGTAGTGGAAATCGGCATTCAATATCAGGATAATGTCGCACCTGCAACCCCCGGAAGTGTCGCGGCTGCCGCGGGCGATGATTCCACCGCCGAAGGCGATGAATATGTGCTCATCTCATGGTCGACACCTACGCTGAATACCGATGGGTCTGCGCTAACAGACCTTATGGGCTATGAAGTCTTCAGGAGTACGACAAGTGGTGGGCAGAATCCCGATCCGCAGTACGCTGTAAACAGGAACGACGGTACGCTGGATGCCATGATACCGGCGACATGGACAACATACAAAGATTATACCGTCGCCACAGGTACGGAATATTTCTATGTGGTGGTTGCGGGTGACGACGCGGCCCCGGTCAATTACAGCCCGCAGTCCACGGAAGTGTCGGCGACCGCGGTGAACAGCGACGACGCCATACCTAATCCACCGGGTGACCTGCTCGCCCTTGGCGCTACCGGGCAGGTGAACCTCACATGGACGATTCCCGATGAAAACACGAACGGGACGCCCCTGACCGATCTCGCGGGGTTCCTCCTCTACAGGGGCATCTCCTCCGGTAATTATCAGCTTCTCACATCACAGCTGGAACCGACAAAAACAAATTACCAGGACACAAATGTTGTGGATGGAACAACATACTATTATGCGATGAAATCAGTGGACAGTTCTAATCCGGCGAATGAAAGCGCGTTCTCGTCGGAAACTTATGCGACACCCGGCGCGCCGACAGATTACCCGCCCAATGCGCCCACAAACCTGCTGACCACGCCGGGCAGCGGCGTTTGCGGCCTTTCCTGGACGAAACCCACCCAGAACACCGACGGCTCTTCTTATGCGGATCATCAGGGATACAATGTCTACAGATATTACACCGGCGCTACCACAACCGTAAAGATCAACGGCGAAACGCTTGTGCCGAGTTCGTCATACAACGATTACACAATTTCGACAGGTATACTGTACAGCTACTCTGTCACGGCGGTCGACGAAGGCGGCAATGAAAGTGCCTCGTCGTCGGTTACTACCTGCATATACGGCACAAAAGGCGTCCGCGGCCGCATCAGGGTTCGGGACATGGACCAGCGAGACCCCGCCACAAACGAGTACATGAAAGTCGGCAAGGAAAACCTGACCGTTATGCTCGTTGACTCAGACGGGCAGACACTCGCCACCGCCTACACCGATTCGGACGGCTACTATCAGTTGATATACGAAGACGGCAGCACAAGCGAGAAGTATGATGTCCGGCTTCTTGTCGTGGATGGAAGCGGTTACCCGGTCTCCGCTCCCATGTCGGGAGGCATCGGTTACTATACTCTACACAAAGACATCAATCTCCAGGAAGGTTCGCCGCCGTTCGATCTGCTTACACCGGAACCGGCACCTGTAGGTGCAGGCCCGGTCATCGGCAACACGAATTGCGATAATATCGTCAACGCACTCGACCTTGCTGTTATGAAACCGGCATGGGGTAAACTCGAGGGGGACCCCGAATATGACATCAACGTGGATAACAATGGCGACGGAACTGTTAATGCGCTGGATATTGCCATCATGAAAAGTTTCTGGGGATCACTCGTAGCATCTTCATCAACAAGTCCGTGCCAGTGAGCCGGCAGCGATACACGACGATGCGAACGCATGGCGCATGTATCAGAAAACATAGGAGTTAAAGGAAAACATGGAGCAAAATACCAGAGTAAGTGATATTCTGCAACTGGTGAGTTTCGTGCTCGATAAAGAAATATTCGCTGTGAATGTGATGAAAGTTCAGGGCGTCGAAAGGGTAGGTGAGATAACATCATTGCCGGGAATGCCCGATTTTGTCGAAGGCGTAATAAACCTCAGGGAATCGATAATCCCTATCGTAGACCTGCGCAAACGATTCGGGCTCACAGCTAAAGAATATGGGAAAGAAACAAGGATAGTGCTTGTCGAACTCAACATCGGCATTGTTGTGGGCATGATAGTCGACCAGGTTCACGAAGTATTCCGGATAACACACGATAAAATGAAAAGTGTACCGCAACTCGGAAATCTGAAAACTAGCATCAACCGTAACTTCATCAGAGGTGTTGCGAAAAAAGACAACAAGCTTATTATTTTTCTTAATGTGGAAAAGATTTTCAGCGTTGATGAAGAAAAAGCTTTGAAAAGTGTATGATTTTACAGCTTATTAACCAATGGTATTCGGCTTGGGCCAAAACTGCTTTCTTATCCCCCATTGTTAAAATATGCGGGCTATCCCTTTTCTGTTGAGTAGTACCCGAATGAAAACCCTTTAACGCCTTTTCAAAAAGGCATAATGGCTGAAAGTGCGACCTGCGATGGAAAAACTTATTCAATTCAAATACAAGAGAGGCGTAGTAATAATCGCACGAATACGAAATATGGCAACACAATGCAACACGGATGCGACATGACAATTATGACACAAAATGAAATCCTTCCGATCATCTTCGACAATATAAGCGAAGGTGTTTTCACTATTGACCACGATTGTAAAATCACTTCTTTCAATCGCGCGGCCGAAGAGATTTCCGGGTTTTCGAAGAAGGAGGCAGTCGGGAAATATTGCTTCGACGTTTTCCGCACGAATCTCTGCAAACAGAAGTGTGCGCTGATCTCAACGCTCAAGGACCATAAACCGATCAGGGACGAGCGTGTGACGATCATGACAAAAGATGGGCGGAAGGTTGTTGTGAGTGTAAGCACGATGATCTTGCGCGACGACAACGGCAGGACAATCGGCGCAGTGGAGTTCTTCAGGGACCTGACGATGATCGAGGACTTGAGAAAACAGATCAAGAGCGGCAACAAACTCGGAGAAATCGTCAGTTGTAACGAAGAAATGCAACGGATATTCAGCATCCTGCCCGAGATCGCAAAGTCTGAATGCAATGTGCTGATACAGGGGCCCAGCGGTTCGGGGAAAGAACTTATTTCACTTGCGCTCCACAATATGAGTCCGCACGCCGGCGGTGCGTTCGTGAAGATCAATTGCGCGGCTCTGCCCGAGCCGCTTCTCGAATCCGAACTCTTTGGACACGTGAAGGGTGCTTTTACAGATGCGCTGCGAGACAAACCCGGCCTTTTCTATGTTGCCCGCGACGGCTCGCTGCTGCTCGACGAACTAAGCGAGATGTCTCTGCCCATCCAGGCGAAGTTGCTGCGTGTGCTCAATAACGGCGAGTTCCTGCCTGTCGGCGCCACGGATACTCTTCACACTAATGCCCGAATCATCGCCGCGACAAACCAGAACCTCGAGCAGATGATCGCAGCCGGCCGGTTCAGGGAAGACCTCTACTATCGCATAAATGTCATAAACATAGACATACCGCCGCTGAAACAGAGACTGGAAGACATTCCGCTGCTTATCGAACATTTCATCAATAAACTTCGCTCGCGAACCGGCAAATCGATACGCAATGTGTCACCAGAAACACTTTCGATACTCAGACAATATGATTTCCCCGGCAATGTGCGCGAACTCGAAAACGCCGTCGAACACGCATTCGTTCTCTGCAGCGGTGAAACAATTTGTCCGGAACACCTGCCGGTTAAGATACAGGATACTGTAAAAGCTGCAGCTAACGGGGGAAAAAATGGATTCGGGGAGAGTTCTGAAGAAGCTGTTATCCGGGAAACGCTTCAGCGACACAACGGCAACCGTGAAAACGCCGCCCGCGAACTCGGAATGCACCGTACAACACTGTGGCGCAAAATGAAAAGATACTGTATCAAAACGAATCTCCCTTACCCCTGATTTCTCACGCCGAAATCCGGGTTACTTGCGTCAAGTGGATAGCCACTATTTCTTTTTTCCCTCTGCAAACGGTTCTGAATTACAGAATTTAACAGACGCAATGTTGCGGTTTTTCGCAGAATATAGTATAATAAATGTTATAAAGCAAATCGCAAAAGACGGTATAAGTGGTAATTCCAAATTTATTATGATATATCCCCACAATATACAAAATTCTTCTATACTTCCATGTGTTGGGATGAATTCGGGGCGGTGCAATGATGTTCTTTAAACGATTTTTTTGTTTGTGTTTAGTATTCCTCGCTGTTTTTACTATCTCAATGCAATACCGTTCGTTAGCTTTTGTACCACAGAAGATCAATTACCAGGGGTATCTGAAAAACAGTGCCGGGACGCCTGTGAACGTGCAAACGGATTTTGTTTTCAAGATATGCAACACATCTGATTGCTCGGGTAGTGTGTATTGCTCTGATACCGCGAACAATGTGCAGGTGACTTACGGTCGTTTCAACTATCTGATTGGGACAAATTGCGATCTGAGCGCTGTTCCGTGGAGCTCGGGAACGATGTACCTTCAAATAACAGTCGCGGGTGAAGTGCTTTCTCCATCTGAGGAAATTGTGTCCTCCGCTTATACGCTTGGAATGGACGGTGTGTCGAAATCCGGCGATGTGATGACCGGCAATCTGGAGGTCAATGCGGCGATTATCACATCAGGAAATATTACTGCTGCTACAGGAACGATAACTGCAAATAATTTTGTAGGCGATGGCTCGGGTTTGACCGGGGTTGTCGCAACTGGTGATGTAGCAAAAACCGGTGACACGATGACGGGCGATCTGAATGTGGATTCGAATGTACTTGTTTCCGGCGACATCACCGCTGCGACAGGTACCGTTTCGGCGGCGACCGTTACGGCAACAACTGTATCCGCAACAACTATTTCAGGCACACATACGGGCGACGGTTCCGCCCTGACGGGCGTTACGTCAGCGGACAACACGAAGGTGCTCAAAACCGGAGACGTGATGACGGGCGATCTGAATGTGGATGCGAATGTACTTGTTTCCGGCGACATAACCGCCGCGACCGGCACGATTACGGCAGCTACTGTTACGGCAACGACAGTGTCTGCGACCACCATTTCAGGCACACATACAGGCGACGGTTCCGCCCTGACGGGCGTTACGTCAGCGGACAACACGAAGGTGCTCAAAACCGGAGACGTGATGAC
>JAJRTR010000018.1 GCA_024278215.1 bacterium | reverse complement strand
CCGCGAGCACTGGCAATAAGTGGCTGGCCGCCTATGATCTCGGCTTCATCGAAACCTGCGACGGCTCGAGCATCACGACATCGAATACAACACAGGTCAGCCCTGCGTGGTCGGGTGCGGACGGCCTCCCGTACCAGATCAAAATCGTCGACACGGGCAGCAAGTTCCAGGACGAAATGGGCAACGACCTGTCGCTCGACGGCACAGAATCCATGGATGTCTGCACAGACGGCACCTGCACCGGCACGGAAGCGCCTTCGGTCGGTCCGGAATGGGACGGCACCGCGTGGTACATCGCGCCCGCGAGCACAAGCTCACGTTATATAAAAATGTATAAATCGGGCTATGTCGATACCATAGACAGCGTGGCCATAACGCCCTCCGCGTCGGGCCCGCAGGCGATTCCCGAATGGACGATGGCCGCCGCCGACGGGCTGAAGTTCCCGCTCAAAGTCTATGTCGGCGACGAACTCGACACAGCGATGAATATCGCCGTGCTGGACTCGATCACCTTCAACTCGACTGCCCCGGATTACTCGAGTGCGAACATGGCTGTCTGGGCCACGGACACAAACGCCCAACTGAGAATCACCGAAACAGGTTACGTCAACACGGAAGTCACAAACACCGGCCTGGCCGCCGCCTTCCAGCCCGCGACGAATTCGCAGACGGTACTTGCATTCGGGAACTACGCGCAGAACGCCGCCGCGCCGACAATCGGCAGTTCCGCGAACACATACCGCGGCCTCGAATACCTTCTGAAAATTACAGGCGGGGCGGGCTTGTATGAAGACGAACTGGGCAACCAACTCGCGCTCGACGGCACCGAGGAGATTCTAATCTGCAACGCAGTCGGCTGCGGCGCGCCCGGCCCGGAAACGCCCGCGAGCAGCGTGTGGTCGGCAGCGAGCAGTTCGTGGTTTATCGCGCCGAGCGTCGCCGGCGCGGCGCGCTACGTGCATATCTCGACCACAGGGTTCGTCAGCACAGCGGACAGTACAGTGCGCAATCTCGATCCGGCCGCCGCACAGGAAACGCCCGACTGGGACGACACTACCGGCGACGGACTTCAGTATCAGATAAAAGTCACGGGCGGCGCGGCAGCCGTCGAGTCCGAGATCGGCGCGGCGATTACACTCGACGGCAACGAAGTCGTCAGCGTCACCACCGACGCCGCCTGCACAGCGACGGAAACGCCGGCTATTTCCAACTTCGACACCGATTCGTGGTACATCGCGCCCGCCTCCACCGGCACAAAATACATTGCAATATACGATCTCGGTTTCATCGAATCCTGCGATGGCGCGAGCATTACCGCGTCGACGGCATCGCAGCAGATGCCCGCCTGGACGCAGGCCGCCGCCGACGGCCTCATGTACCAGATCAGGGTCGACGACACAGGCAGCGTTTTCCAGAACGAATTCGGCACGGACCTCACCCTGGCGGGCTCGGAAACTCTGGCCGTATGTACGGCGAGCGATTGTTCGAGTACGGAGTCGCCCGTTCTTGGCCCGACATGGGACACACTGACGTCGTCGTGGTACATCGCACCCCTGAGCACATCCACCGCGTGGATGAAGATGTACAAAACCGGTTTCGTCGACACGATCGACAACACTTCGATAGCTCCGAACGCGTCCGGCCCGCAGGTGATGCCCGGCTGGACGCAGGCCGACACGGACGGTCTCAAATACCCGCTGAAAATATACATGGCCGACGAGTTCGGCAACGCGACGGACACGACCGGACTGGATACTCTCACCTTCAACGGCGGTGCCCCGGATTACGAGAACGCGAACATGGCCGTCTGGGCGACATCGACAAACGGCCTGCTGACAATAAGAAAAACAGGTTTCATCAATCCGGAAGTTTCCAACAGCGGCATCGCGGCGGCGTTTCAGCCCGCGACAAGCGGACAGACTATCCTTTATTTCGACGCCTACGCCACCAGCGCCGTCGCGCCGGTCATCGGCTCATCGAACCAGTATGCCGGTCTGCAGTATCTTATCATGGTCGCGGGCGGCGCGGGCGCGTTCGAGGACGAACTCGGCAACGCGCTGACACTCGACGGTGACGAAACTGTCGAGATATGCGCCGCGTTCGACTGTTCGAGCGGCGGCGACCCGCAATCGCCACTCGCGCGGTTCTGGAGCGCTGCATCCGGCGCGTGGTTCATCTCTCCCTCACTCGACGGCAATTACTACATGCGCATCAGCGAACCCGGCTACGTGCGAACCGTAGACGGCTCCCAGATCGCCGCGACGTCGAACACGACGAGGGCCGTGCCCGCATGGGACGGCCCGGGCGGCGACGGACTCCCCTTCCAGATTCTCGTGCAGAGCGGCACGGGCATGATGGAAACAGAGATCGGCGTTGCTGTCACCGCCGATGGAAGTGAGACGATCACCGTGTGTCTCGACCCGTCCTGCGGCTCGACCGAGGCACCGCTTACATCACAGTTCTCCGGCACTTCATGGTATATCGCGCCCGCCACGACAGGCGGTAAACGAATCGAGGTGCAGAGCGACGGCTTTATCGACACAATCGACGGCGCGACCATCACGGCAGCCGTCACGGCGCAGGTTTCACCCGGCTGGACGCAGACCGGCGGCGACGGCCTCATGTACCAGATCACTGTGCAGGGCGCCACGGCAAGCATCATTACGGAACTCGGCTACGGCGTCGATCTCGACGGCTCCGAGACTATCACTATCTGCACAGACGCTTCATGCACCGCCGAGGAGGCCCCGGCTTACGGCCCGACATGGTACGCCGCCTCGTCTACTTTCTATATCGCTCCACAGACCACAGGCGCACACTGGGTGAAACTGCTGAAAACCGGCTACATGGAACGAATCGACGACGCTTCCATAAATGTAAATACAACCACTCAATCGACACCCGCATGGATCACCGCCGGGGGCGACGATCTTGAATATACGATAATGATCGACTCGCTCGAAGATGAACTGAACAACACTCTTGCATTCGGCAGCACCGACACCGTGAAACTCTATTCCGATTCCGTGTGCAGTTCGGAAGTGACACCCGCCGTATCACCGGTCTACGACGCCGCGGGCCCGGCGTGGTATCTCGGGCATTCGAACGGCAATTATTATGTACAATACAGGAAACAGGGTTTTGTATACGGCTGCGCCGCGGCGAGCGGGGTTTCCGCGACAGGCACTGTGGTCGTCCCGGACTTCACCTACGACACGGGTGTTCCTCTCGAGTTCCCGCTGGTTGTCGAACTTTACGACCAGTACAACAACCCGATAACAGGCGCGACACTCGCGCACGGCGGCACTCCACCCGCCTACTCCAGCCTGGGCACGAATCTGAATATGTATTATTTCAACACGTGGTCCGCCGCCGGACTGACAATAACTAAATCGGGCTATGACACAATCGACGCGGTAACTCCGCCTAACTCCGTGGAACCCGGTGGCGCCGGCAACGGCCAGACATATCTGAAACTCATCGGCGAAAACGGCAACATCGGCACCATACCGGCCGCCCCCGAACCCGGCAACTACGCTCTCCGCGGCGGCCTGGAATACCAGACCAATGTCGGCATATATGTCCAGTTCGCCACTTCAACTCCCACCGGCATTTCCGGCCTTGGCAACACGACCAACTTCTACTTCGAGTCCGTCACCGGCGACAGGGTCTATCCCGACATGTTTGTCGAGGTCGACCCGATAAACCAGCAGGGACTCTACAAGTTCAAAGTCGCGACATCCACACGTTGGCTGAGCATCAAGGACGTCGATTACGACGACGATCAATGGGTCGACCTCGTCGACATCGGCCCCATCGACCTGTCGACCATCACTGAAGATTACCAGTTCTTCGGCACGCAGACTCTCTATGTCGCCGCAGACTATATCGCGCTGACCGCCCAGGACGGCACGATGGTCGCGGGCGCATCCGCCGAGCCGCTCACGGTCACCGTCTACGACAACGACGGCATGGCCATCAGCACAGGCCCGGCCAGAAACATCGGCGTGAGTTTCTCTATGACCGGCGGTTCCGTCAGCCCGGCGTCGCAGAAACACGTTTACTCCGGCACTCTCACTTCGCAATCGCCCGACAACACCGCGTTGATGTCCGCCACCTACACGGCTGTCACAGGCTACCTCACCGACGGCACCGCGCAGATCATTATCGAGGACACTGTCGAGACGCCGCCGGGCGAGGAAATACTCGCCTCTATCACCGCGCTCAACGAACTCCTGCCGCAGCATCACGCGTCGAACACGACCGACCTTCCTATAACTGTCACGACCGACACGCCCACGCAGATCATACTGACTACCGCCGACACGTCGACCGATGCAACGGCCACGTTTTATATCGAAACTTATGACGATTACGGCAATTTCATCGACACCGGAAGCTGGACAATGACTGTAACGGTCAGCGGAACCGCGGCTATAACCAGCGCCACCGAGGGCACCATAGACATCTTTGTAAGCTCTCAGATAGTTGATGCGAGCACTACCGCCGGAAAGCTTACACTCACCATAACGGATACGGTTTCCGAGACTATATCCGTCGATGTCGACGCGCAATCTTCCATTGGCGACACCGCTTCCGGCACGATCTATTTCGCGCCCGGCGCACCGAAAAAAGTCGAGTTCTCCGCATCGTCTTATGCGACAACTACCGTCGGCATGTCCACCAACATCACATGTTACGTGCGCGACGCGGACGGTAACCTTGTGACAAACAGTAATGATATATTCACGATTATCGCGACGGGATCAGTGGATTCGGATTCACCGACATTCGCGACTCCGACAATAGGCACGGCGCTTTCTGGGCTTCAGACAAACCAGCTCGCCGCGCGCGCCGCCAGCGGCACCTTCACCATCCCCCTCTCCGACAGCGTATACCAGACCGTTACCCTGTCCCTGACCGACAGCGACAGCGTCGGCTATACCGACATCGGCGGCACTGCCGTTATCAACTTCGTGCCGGACGCCGAGTATACGCTTGTTCTACTCACGAGCCCCGCGTCGCCGCTCACTGCCGGAACGCCTTCAGGCAAATTCCAGATCGGCGTCCGCGACCAGTACGGCAACACCGTCACCCCGACCTCAGATGTCACCATAAGCCTTTCGACGACCAATACTTCCACCGGCGAATTCAGGTATCCGACTTCGACTTCGTCGTCTGTGTCTTCCGTTAAGATCAGCGCCGGCTCCGAATCTGTGGACTTCTATTACTACGACACGAAGGCTGTTACATCATCCAGCCAGGCGAGTCTCTCTTTCACATCCACCGGTCTCACTTCCGTCGGCCAGAGCTACACGATCGACCCGGCGGACCCCTACGATGTTTCGGCACTGACTGTGACAACAACACAAAAAACCGACACCGATCAATTGCCCGCGGACGTACAGAAATCCAGCGTTCAAAAGGTAGACGACAACGGCGGCACCGAACTTTCCATTATCGACTATCCATACACCCAGAGTTCCGGCCTCGAGCGCATCACCGCCGACGGCTCCGAACGCGGCATCATCAGGGTGCGAGTCTACGACATGTACGGCAACGCCATATCGGACGAACCCATCGAGATCGACGCGAGCATCTCCGGCTACTCGACAGCCGTGTCAATAACGCCCGACGAACAACTCACAACCGACTCCACCGGTTTTGTCGAGGCCTACATCGCTTCGACCGCCGAAGGGCAGGCTGTCGTCACTATCAAACTCACAAACGAAACCTATAACTACGGCGACACCTTCTCGATATACTTCAAATCCGACGACCGCGTGCCGCCGACTATCGAGGATTACATCGCTTCCACGGACAATTATCACGACAATATCATCGACGGCGACTATGTCGATCCCGACGAAATAAGGCTGCACGTCAGCCTCAGCGACGAGGGCGTCGGCGTCGATCTAAGCTCGATAGCCGTCACTGTGAAAAATTCCAGTGGCGAGCCGGTTACAGCCGGTTCGAGTTCACCGGACACGACGGATTGCTCTTCCGCAACCGACTGCGTCATCAAATGGTACCCGAGCAGCACAGTATATCCAGGCGGGCTGCCTGCCGGTAAATACACGGTCGAACTCTCTGTGAAGGACTACAACCTGAACGAGCAGACGACGCAATGGGACGTGGAAGTCGCGGGCGGCTCGACTCTGCGCGACGTTTTCAGCGGACCCGGCATCTTCGATCCGCGCACCGGCGAGCCCACCCGCATCGCTTTCCAGATCGCCGACAGTATGGCAACGGTAACTCTCGAAATATATAACCGTTCCGGCAAACTCGTCCACACGGAAACCCAAGTCTTTACGGATGCCGGTTACAATGAATTCCTGTGGTATGGCCTCGACCTGTCCAACCACATAGTCGGTAACGGCATATACGCATTCAGGCTGGTTGCAACAACCAGCCGCGGCACGACCACTAAAACAGGGAAGTTGACAATATTCAAGCAGTAAACAGACAATCTTTACGGTTAAAACCGGATTCTAAATCGAGGCATAAACATAGTATGAAAAACAAATTACTTAAAAGAAACACCACTCTCATCGCGACCGTGCTGATGCTCGCTATGGCTGTGAACCTCGCAACCGCCGCGCAGCAGAGCGGCGAGTCGTTCGCTGTGACCGACTTCTTTATCGACGGATCCTCCGCCCGCGTGTTCGGCATGGGCAACGCCTTCTCCGGACTCGCCGACGACGTCAGCGCCGTATACTGGAACCCCGCCGGCCTCTATTACCTGCGCGGCAACGAATTCACTTCCACGCGCTCGTCACGTTCCGTTTTCGACCTCGACACCACAACACAGACACTCAGCTTTGCCCTGCCTCTTGAAAACTCGACTTTCGGCTTTAATCTCGTATATTCCACACTCGGCAACGCTATTGTCACGGGTACGGATTCCACCACCGGGCGCCTGGTGCCTACCGACGTCATCGACTCCGACGAATTCGCTTTTTCACTATCCTATGCCGTGCCCTGGCGTATGCGCGACGGCCTGTCGGCAGGCGCTACGATAAAATCAGTAAAACAGAAAGTCGCAGGCTACAGCGCGTCCGGCATCGGCTTCGACATCGGTTTCATGCAGAAATTCAACGAAAACCGCCGCGTCGGACTCGTCTTCCAGAACGTCGCCGACATGGACATCGGCACGGATGTCGTCCCCTTCAACATCCGGCTCGGCGCTTCCGACAGGTTTATGGACGAAAAACTGCTTCTTTCCGCTCAGTTTGACACTGACTACCTCGACGACACTCTTTTCTCTATCGGCGCGGAATACACGCTTGCGCAGAACTTCACTGCCCGCCTCGGCAGCAACGACGGCGAATTCTCCGCCGGCGTCGGCCTCAATTACGACAGCTTCCAGGTCGACTACGCCTTCAACAACGACGACGAATCAGGCAACCTGTCCAAAATTTCCGTAAGTTACCTCACACCTTCCTCGCGCCGCAAACCCAAACCGAAACTCGACCTGCCGAAAAAGAAACAACCAGCGAAAGAGAAAGCGAAACCTTCGCGCTCGAAAAGACCTGAATCGAAACGCAAAAAAGATGTCACCGATGAAAAAACCGAAAAGCCGAAGAAAAAACGTTCGGCAAAAGCCAAAGACAAAAAAACAAAAAACAAAAAGTCTTCACGTGATAAAAAGAAAAAAATCGTTGCGGAAGAGGAAAACACAGGCGAAGTGAAAATGCTTAAAAAAGCATCGGAAATCGCCGCGCCGGCAACGATTATGGAAAAAACACCAGAGCCGGAGTTCGAATCGGAATTCGAGATGGAAGGTTCGCCGTCCGTATCCCAAAAGCCGGAATCCATTGAAAATGTCATACCTCCTGAAGAGGCGACCGGGACGACGAAAATGTCATCTGATCCGCTAATGTATTACCAGGGCAGCATACCCGCTTATGAAGATAACACCGAGCATGAGGAAGGCGAGTCGGAGTTCCAGCTCGACCCGTATGGAAGAATAACCTCGTTGCCGACCGGGATTCCTTTGTTGGGAATCTGACCGTGCGAAGTACGGTGCCCCACGCCCTGCACTTGTTTTATACGTCTTTTCTGCGCCGTCTTCCCCACTCATTCCGCACCGCCGGCCGACGAGGTGTTGAAACTTGTTCGACAATATACATCATGATATAATTCTCTTTCGAGGCGCATCAAATAATGAAAACTATATTTTTTTCAACCTGTACAATATGTTTTTTCACTTTCATCCTCTCTGTGATGCCGGTACACGCGTCGGGTGAGAACTACGTGCTGGCCGTGCCGATGGTGGAAGGCCTCGAAAATACCGCGATCACAAAATACCTTGAAGATATTGCGCGGGTTCTCGGGGAAAAACTCGACGCGAACATTACATCAAAGAAGCTTGTCTACCGTTACGGCGACAAAATAATAGATCTTGTGCTGGAAGATTTTCAGAAAGGCGGCTCTCACATCAGCTATATAAACGGCGATGAGTACGCCGAATACAGGCTGAGCGGGAAAAAAGACCTTATCCCCCTTTTCATGCTCGCCATTGATCGAAAAACCACTCTCCAGCAATGTGTTTACACGAAAAAAGGCAAATTCGAGAACATCAAGCAGCTTCGCGGCACAAAATGGGCCGGCCCTCGTCTGATACCCATGAGATACATCATGTACACAAACGGCGTAGACGAACCGCTCGACGAATTCTTTTCATCCATCAATTATGTGACCGACGCACCCGTAACAAATCTTGTCGAAGAACTTACGAACGGTGATATAGATTCGTTCATCGCATATTCATCCGTCATGCGAATTTCGGGCCAGACACAGAGAAAAGATATAGATTTCGAACCTCTGGTATGCACGGAAGCGTCGCCCGCATGGGTCTTTGTCGCCTGGCGCACCGTGCCACCGGAAATGATCGCCAGGATTCGCAAAACACTGCTCAACGCGCACAAGGATAAAGACTTCGCGGCATTCAAATTCGCATTCCAACTGATCGACGGACATTTCGTGCCGGTCGACGAGAAGGCAATAAAAAACGCGGAGACATACGTAAAACTCATTGAAAAACACAAGTGGCGCGCCGAAGAGACCGCCTTCCACAAAAAGTATCACCCCAGAACAGAAGACACCGGCAACTAAACTGGATTTCTCACAAAGAAATACGGAAAACCGTGAGAATGCCCATTCTACTGCATTGCGGCGGCGATTCGGGATCGGTCGCATACCTGCATTTTGCGCAGGAGGCTAGTGGGCCGGCTGCTCCCTCACCATTCACTTGCCTTGTATTATGGGCATTCTTCCGGTTTTTCACCCGCATCGGTAGAAATATGCGGGTTAACTGGAAACAATAGCGAACTTGCGAAGGATTTCAGGATCATTTATCCGGAATGTACAGGATATTCGAAAGCTCCCCGAAAAGAAAACCTCCCGGCATTGTGAATCTTCTGGCCGGGAGGCTCTTCTTTCTGTCTTGCTGATATAAAAATCCCCAATAAACTGCTTCTTTACAGTAATACTGTTCTTACTTCGCGTATTCGATCGCCCGTGTTTCGCGTATAACATTGACTTTGATCTGACCGGGATACGACAGGTCATGCTCGATCTTGTTGGCGATGTTACGTGCCATGATGATCGCTGTGTCGTCGTCGATCTGGTCGGGCCTGACCATGATGCGCACTTCGCGGCCTGCCTGGATAGCGAAAGCTTTGTCGACACCCTCGAATTCCGTCGCCAGGTCTTCGAGACGTGTGAGTCGAGTGATGTAGGAGTCGAGGTCTTCGCGGCGCGCGCCGGGGCGCGAGCCCGAGATGGCGTCGGCCACCTGCACAAGAATGGCTTCGATCGTCTGCTGCTCGATGTCCATGTGGTGGCTGGCGATGATGTGGACGATACCCTTGTGTTCGCGGTAACGCTTTGCAAGGTCGCCGCCGATGAGAGCGTGGGGGCCTTCGACCTCGAAATCGACAGCTTTGCCGATGTCGTGGAGGAGTCCGCCGCGTTTTGCCAGTTGGACCGAAACGTCCAGGTCTGCCGCCATGGCGCCGGCAAGCAATGCCACTTCGATCGAGTGCTGGAGCACATTCTGTCCGTAGCTGGTGCGGTACTTCAATCTGCCGATCAGTTTGACCAACTCGGGGTGCAGGTCGGTGATTTTGAGGTCGAAAGATGCTTTTTCGCCTTCCTGGATGATGGTAGTGTCCAGTTCCACACGTGTTTTTTCGATAACCTCTTCGATACGTGCGGGGTGGATGCGACCGTCGGAGACGAGTTTCTCCAGCGAGAGTCGCGCCACTTCCCTGCGGATCGGGTCGAACGAGGAAATGACAACTGCTTCAGGTGTGTCGTCGACGACGAGGTCGACACCTGTGAGAGTTTCGAAGGCGCGTATGTTGCGGCCCTCGCGTCCGATAATGCGGCCCTTCATGTCGTCGCTCGGAAGAGCGACTACCGAGACCGTGCTTTCAGATACATGGTCTACCCCGCAACGCTGGATCGCCATCGAGATGATCTGCTGGGCGCGGCGGCTCGATTCGTGCTTCATACGGTCGCCGTATTCCTTGATCTTGGTTGCGTATTCCTTCTGCAGCTCTTTGTCCATGGAACTTAAGAGATAGTCGCGGGCCTGTTCCGCAGTGAACCCTGATATCTCCTGGAGTTTGCTTTTCTGTTCCGCGAGAGCCTCCTCGATTTGTTTCTCGAGGGCCACGGACCTCTCCTCTCTTGCGCGGATCTTGTCTTCCTTTTTTTCGAGCGTCTCGGCACGTTTGTCGAGATTCTCTTCCTTCTGGTTCAGGCGGTGTTGCAGCTTGTCGATCTCACTCTGTTTTCTGCGTGCGTCGCGCTCGGCATTTTTCATGATGCTGTGCGATTCGTCCTTGGCGTTGATGATTATTTCTCTGGCCTTGGATTCCGCTTCTTTGCGTGCGTCACGCTCAACTTTTTCAGTGTCTGCCTTGAGCAGTTCCGCCCGCGCGTCGAATGCCTTTTTTGCCATCTGGTATCCAACCGCGAGTCCGGCGACAAGTGCCAACAATCCTACCAGTACTGGGATTACAGTGTTGATGCTGCTCACCTCCCCTTCCGAAAGCAAGCGCCGTCATGAATCTCTTGAGAAATTCATGGGAGCATTCATTCCGGGCTGGTTCAGGCTGTACGAATCGCCCTTTAAAAGCAAAGTACATTGCCGTGAACCACACTGCCGCCGGTGAAATACGCGGGCTGATCCGTTTCGGATATAGTCCTTACTCACCGGGTAATCGACACGAAATGAAAATCGCCGATAATAATGAAACAATGAGAAACTACCGGCTACCCAGGCGCCTTCAGGGTATATTTCCCTAAATTCAGCTGTTTTGTGACTTTGTATATATGGAAAGAGGCAGAAAGTCGAAGCCGGAACAACGCTGAGCAACGCGCAAAATCACTCGCCTGACGATTCATCTTCCTTTTTGGGTATTATCCCCAGGCTTTCGCGCACTTTAGCATTTATCTCCTCGTACATATCCGGACTTTCTTTCAATGTTAACCGCACTTTTTCGCGGCCCTGGCCGATACGTTCATCTCCGTAGGTAAACCAGGAACCCCGCTGGGTGACAATCTTTTCCTGTAGCGCAAGGTCCAGCGTATTGCTGTAGGGGCAGATGCCTTCGCCAAATCGTATATCGAACTCGGCTTTCCTGAAGGGTGGCGCGAACTTGTTTTTCACCACCTTGGCAATTGTCCTCGAACCGATAATCTCGGTTCCTTTTTTGAGATTCTCAATCCTGCTGACCTGTATGCGTACCGAGGAAGCAAATTTCAGGGCTCTGCCGCCGGGTGTCGTCAGGGGGCTTCCGAACATCACACCGATTTTTTCGCGGACTTGGTTGATGAACACAATACATGCTCTCGTCTTGCTGACATTGCCGGAGAGCTTCCTTAGTGCCTGGCTCATGAGTCTGGCCTGCAGTCCGATGTGTGAGTCGCCCATCTCGCCTTCGAGTTCCGCTCTCGGCACCAGCGCTGCCACCGAGTCGATCACTACAAGCTCGATGGTTCCGCTGCGCACCAGCATGTCGGTTATCTCAAGCCCCTGTTCTCCGGTATCCGGTTGTGAAATGAGAAGATTGTCGATATCTACACCAAGATTATTGGCGTATACGGGATCAAGGGCGTGTTCTGCGTCAATGAAAGCGCAGGTACCGCCCATTTTCTGGCAGTTCGCAACAATATGCAGAGCAAGCGTGGTCTTTCCTGAAGCTTCGGAGCCGAATATTTCTATCATCCTGCCCTTGGGCACTCCGCCTATGCCGAGCGCCATATCAAGTGAAAGCGATCCTGTGGGGATGGACTCGGTAGCCCTCACCCGTGAGTCGCCCATCTTCATTATAGAACCTTCGCCGAACTGCTTCGTTATCTGCTTAAGTACCGAATCCAGAACTTTCTCATCCGCCAAAGTTGTTACCTCTTCCAAAATTTCTTAAGTCACACTTTTTCCGTAGCTATTATATAAACCTTATATTATACATGCAAGGCCTAACATAAAATATAGGCAAATATACCGATTGCAGTATTATTTCCACTGCGACCGGTTGTTATTATCATGGTCGGCAATCGGCCCCAATCACTAAAATATTGCAGAATAGGCGGCGATGAAAAAAAACTGAAAATTTATTGACTTGAGGGGAAACTATATTAGAATGTTATCTTGCGTCTGGGCGGATATGCCGGTGTAGCTCAGTTGGTAGAGCAGCTGATTTGTAATCAGCAGGTCGTCCGTTCAAATCGGATCGCCGGCTCTTGCGGCTTCGGCTTGCAGAGTTAAGTACGACGGAGGGATGCCCGAGTGGCTAAAGGGGGCAGGCTGTAAACCTGCTGGCGTAAGTCTACATTGGTTCGAATCCAATTCCCTCCACTGACTCCTGGCTGCAAAGGAGCAGTAAGTAAAACTATAAGGTTTTTCGCGGGAGTAGCTCAACTGGCTAGAGCATCAGCCTTCCAAGCTGAGGGTCGCGGGTTCGAATCCCGTCTCCCGCTCATAAGTTCCTGGCTGTCGCCAACGTAGCTCAGGAGGTTAGAGCGCATCCTTGGTAAGGATGAGGCCACCGGTTCAACTCCGGTCGTTGGCTCTGGAAGTATATAAAAAGCAAGCGGCGGAAAGAAAGCTGAAATTAAGTGTTTCGGAAATGGGCGTAGCTACGCCTGATTTTGTGCGATGAAATGCAGGATTGACTGTGAAAGACAGGATTTATCAGCATCCCGGATGCTGCCTGTCGGCTGTCAATCGGAATAATTGGAGGAGCGGCACAATGGCAAAGCAAAAATACGAGAGAACGAAACCGCACGTAAACGTGGGGACGATAGGACATGTGGATCACGGGAAGACGACGCTGACGAGCGCGATGACGAGAATACTGGCATTGGCGGGACAGGCGGAGTTCATAGAATT
>JAJRTR010000017.1 GCA_024278215.1 bacterium | reverse complement strand
TACCGCCTGTGGTGGGCAGCTTCGTATTATCTGTTCCAGTCACGCCAGTTAGTGCAGAACCGTCGCCACTGAACGCATTCGCCGTTATCGTACCCGTCGCAGCCGTTATGTCGCCCGCCACAAGCACATCCGCGCCCACATTCAGATCGCCCGTCATTGCATCGCCGGTTTTCGCGACAGCTCCCGCCGCAACCACGCCAGTCAGGGCCGAGCCGTCGCCACTGAACGCATTCGCCGTTATCGTACCCGTCGTCGCCGTAATATCGCCCGCCACAAGTACATTTGACGACAGGCTCAAATCTCCGGAGATGGACACCTGCCCGACAACGGAGAGATTGCCCGAAACCGAGCCGCCGGAGAGCGCGAGTTTCTCGCTGTCGAGTTCTTCAATTGCCGCCTGCGCATCTGTCGCTGATATTCCACCCGCCGGTTCGAATGTCACGTTCGCTGCTTCCGAATCGAGAGAATAAGCCGCACCTGCTATTTGTTCACGCTGAGTGAAGGTATTCCCTTCCACAGAAATCTCGACATAAACGGGATTCTGCCAGTTGATAGTTGAAAGATCGCACGAACCGGAACCGATTTTATAATTGAACAACCCTTTTGTCACAGTAATGCTCTGACTGCCGGACGAGCACAGCAGAGAACCTCCCGACTCGGAATCATAAAGTGAAAAGGACATATTTTTCGTCCCAGTAACCGCCACCCCCGATTCCTTCAGGTACCCCTGGTAATTTATAAGTCCGGAAACAGCGGCTTGTGAGACCACCGCCATCAGGATTATAGCCATTGTTGTCAGGATAAGCCTTCTCATTGCATCCTCCTCAAACCGGCAATCCGAATTTTCGTCAATATAACCTTTATCCCGGATTTCTCACAAAGAAATCCGGAAAACCGTGAGAACCCCCATTCTACTGCGTTGCGGCGGCGATTCGGGATCGGTCACATACCTGCTGTATGCTCCCCAACCACTCACTTGCCGCGCCTTGTATTATGGGCATTCTTCCGGTTTTTCACCCGCATTTGTGAAATATGCGGGTTATCATTAAAAACGCATTTCCACCCCTGATTTGAATGTCGTCTGGTCGAAATCATATTCAGGGTTTATCCGGTTTTCATAATATACGAAATCAAGTCCGACCGAGTAGTCAAAAAACTCGTGGCCGGTGATATGAAAAAGTGTCTTCACTTCCTGTTTCTGCGTATCGACCGAACTGCCATTCTTCGTAATATTTTCATAACTGCTCTCGAGCTGGTACTTATCCGGGTCTATTGTCCAGTCAAAATAGGCACCCGTTTTTTTATTTTCGGTACTCGTGTTTCTTGTCAGGTCATCCGTCTTCATATTGATAAACAACAATCTCATAGAAAGATTTGTTCGATATTGTGTCGACAGCGTGAAAGAATACGAAGTATTGTCCGACACGACAATCGGCGAAGTGTATTCGGAATCCGTCCAGCCGGCTCTAACCGATGTCCGCGTAAAAACACTGGCATCCGGAACCAGCAGCAGCACATTGAAGGAGTTGGAATCCGATACTATGCCCGTTGTATTCGTCAATTTTGATTTTCTGTAAGATATTTGTTTGAACGGATCAGTGACTATCGCGACAAAAGCGTTGCCGCGCTTTGTTCTCACAATTTCCGACACCTCCGACGTCACATCTTCACTGTCGTAATCTTCATACTCCGCGCCGACAGTCACCCACCTGGCGGCCCTGTATGCACCGCGTCCTTTAAACCCATCCCGGTTGCTCGAAAGATACTTATTGTTGCCGTCCCCGACAGGCACATAATCTTTGTCGATATTATAAAGCTCGAAATTTCCGGAAAACCTGTTTTGCTTACCCGACAGCTTGAACTTGAAAGCCTCTTCGCCGTCCGTGGCATCGTTCGCCACTTTTCTCCTGTTTGCGGCGACCTCAAAAGACATCGAAATATCGTCCGTAACACGATGCTCGTGCAATACACTGAAAATCCTGTCCCTGGCGGGAGAAGAATACCTGTCGTAAAAAGAGTTGCTCTGTTCGTCACCCTGAAGGACAGTTACAGACGTCCGGTTCGATTTGTCCCACGCGAATGTGCCGCTCACTCCCGATGTCATCTGTTTGAAAGTGCCACTTGTCGACGGGTCCTGTGTTCTGCCCGAGAACAATGATAGTGACCAGCGGCCAATATTTTTATCCAGTTTGAGACCGGCCATTTCTGTCCCCACAATCGTCAGGTCCGACATCTTGAGATAGAAGTTTCCGGTCTGGGCGGTGAAGTTCGAATCCGAATACTCGATGAGCAATTCATCCAGTGTCCGGCCCGTATACGCTTGTGTCCTGCGAGAAAAGGCCCCGACGACAGACCTGCCGGCGGACATGTTGCTTATCTCGAGGTCCAGGAGCTGATCCATCCCCTCCTTTTTTTCCATGATCTCCGTTACATCGTAATCCGGCGAAGACGTGTAATCGGCATGTGTATATTCAGAAGTTAAGCTCAAGTGTCCGATCGTATTGTCTTTCTCTCCGAGCCCTTTTTCATACAGGACCATCTTTTCAAACAAGTCCTGTTTCGCGCCGCCGATTGTAAACTTCCAGGCAATAGTCTCGAGGCTTTTGCCCTCGACGTCCTTTGCCGTAATCACAACATTATGTTCACCGGCCGCAAGGTCAGTAACAGGCTCATAAATCACATACCATTGAGTAACCTCCGCGTTGGAAGTGACATCCACTCTGTCGACAAGCAAGCTGACGCTCGATGGGTCGACAGCAGTCTCCATCCCGGAGAAATCAACCGCCATCATGGGCCTGGCAGCCTCAATTCTTGTGTCCGGTTCAGGATAAACGATAGTCACCATACCCACCTTGTTATCAACATTCTGTTCCTGCGCAAATGCAACAGCGCACTTGAGCAAGGTCACAAAAACCAGAAGCAAAATCGGAAGCTTCACCAATCCCAAAATAAGTTTTTCTCTCTTCTCGTCTGTTTCAGTCATCAGGTTCCGCTGGGAAATCGGGCAGTAAAATAAGTTGCGCGCTGGCCGCTACACCACCTTTCGACACAGTTATCACTACAGTTTTGCGCTGCGTGCCGCTGATACCGGCATGATACATCGCCGTTCCCACTCCGCCAAAAAGAGAAATCGATGATTCAGATAAATACCCCCCCGTGGAGTTCGTGGACAAGTTCACGTCAACCCCGGATACAGGCTGCTGGTAATGGTTCAGCCCGATTACTGTAATTACGGAGGTGCTCACATTGTCGGCAACAATACTTTCAGGGCTCACACTGATGCTCAGAGACGCGATCTCCAGAGAGTCCAGAGGCATCCTTGTCACTACCTTGGTGGTCCTGTTGCCCGCGTCATCTTCCGCCGAAACGGTTATCGTAAATTCCGACGAGTCCACGGGCACAACCGCGCTGAAACTGCCGTCAGTCTCAAGTTCCTGTCTTATGTCGTTTATCGTAAGGATCACCCCGGGCTCGGTGAAACCGGCCACTTCGCAATACGGCACAGTACCGATCAGTTCACAATCTCCCGTAGTGACATCGAACTGTCCTGTCGGCTTTACAATAGTCACGTCCGGCGCAATCGTGTCCCTGACGACAGACACTGAATCACTCATCAACTTATCGCCGCGCACAGCCGACACCTCGATAACATTTTTACCTTCCAGCAACAGGTCTGCCCTGGTGGAGAAACTTTTGCTCAGAGGAGCCGCATCTTCGACAGGCCGCCCATTCACTACAAGCATCGACGTGCCGACCGGTTTCTTTCCGCTGACGGTAATGCTCATATCGCGCGTGAGATAACCGGCGGGCGGGTAATCGATTTCCAGGCTTTCCGAATCCCAGTCGCTCATCTCGACTTCGTCCTCGCCGCCCGTCTCCACAACATTTTTTTCTTCCGCAGCCGCCACATTCCTTACACTCGGGAAGTAAGTTATCTTATATTCTTTTTTCAAAGTGTTTCCACTGCTGTTTTTCGCTTCTATAATTATCCAGTTTTTTCCAACGTCAAGCGCAACCGCTTTCTCGAACTCTCCCGATGCCGAAACCACACTTCGTTTGCCGTTTATAGTGATTGTTACCGCCGGGTCGGCGAATCCCCTGATCCTCAACGGCGTTTTCGTCACTTCCATGTCGCCCGCCGGCTCGAGCACCACCATATCCGGAATATTTATTTCTCGCTGCCCCAGAAAATCCTTGAATTCTTCCTCGGACATATCTGTCGGCTCTCCAGGTTTCCGACCGACTCGCACTTCCACTTTCCTGCCCTCACCCAGAATCACTTCGTCCCCTCTGTGATTCTTCACCGACAACTCGCCTTCAGAACATTTGACAATGGTTGCGCCCTCGGCATCAATCTGCACGGAAAACCTTGTTCCCCTCACCGCCGCAATCGCCGTCGGCGTCGTTATCGAAAACGAAGAATCGCCTTCCAGCTTCTTCACTTTTGCGAATATCAGACCTTTGCGAAGAGCAAGTCTGTTCATCTCGGTTTTTGTAGCCGGTGTGACCATGAGCTTGTCGAGGACAATTTCGGTAAACGGGGTAAGCTTCATTATATTACCGCGCGCCCACTTGATAACGCATGATCCGCTGCTTTTAGTTCGCACCGCATCACCGGTCCGAAGCGTAACTCCGTTGGAAGCATC
This sequence comes from bacterium, assembly GCA_024278215.1. Classification (GTDB taxonomy): domain Bacteria; phylum UBP15; class UBA6099; order UBA6099; family JAJRTR01; genus JAJRTR01. Next base: position 5,696 of record JAJRTR010000017.1, on the reverse strand, counting down.
TATCCAGCTGCGGTCCGTATCCCTGCGCACCTGGACATCGCCCTTGACGGACGTCACAACAGCAACCAGATCCAAAGTGGGAAATGAAGCCGATGCTTTATTACCACCCTCGATAATAATTGCTAATAGTAATAATACTAATGCGACAGAAAACTTCTTCATAATTAAATTGATGTCCAGTTAAGCGGCGACAACGGAAAAAAACATGAAATCCTCGCATCGTTTATTACGTTAATATTATCTGTTGTCTCATTGCCTATGCAGGATATGTTTTTTAAAATGCAGCTCACAATAACACATATTTTACATTATTATTCGTTATTTTGCAATATACATGGCTCTGAAACAGGTTGATTTTCCACCTATTGTGATATAAAACACAAACTATTGAGCCGATTGTAAAATGCGGCAGAATCAGAATTTTGCAATCAGCTCAATAGATTTGACAAGCTGAACGGTTTTGATATAATTATCAAAAACCAGAGGTGGAAGATCACAAAAAACTTCCAGGAGTTCGTCCCCCGCCCGGGGGCCGTTTCATTTATAGCCGTTTTGAGGTTCCGCGAGGTTTTTTAGTAATATTGAAGGGGGAAATCATGAAATTTTTCATAGATACCGCGAATATTGAACAGATACAGGAAGTCAACGACCTGGGCCTTCTCGACGGGGTCACGACCAACCCGTCCCTGATCGCAAAGGAAAAGAAAGGTTTCCGCGAACTGATCGAGGAGATATGCGGCATTGTCGACGGTCCTGTTAGTGCGGAAGTTATCGCGCAGGATTGCGACGGAATGCTGAAAGAAGCACGCCATGTGGCCGGCTGGGCGGATAACATCGTGATAAAAATCCCGATGTGTCCGGAAGGCATGAAAGCGGTAAAGACGCTCACCGCGGAGGGCATCAGGACGAATGTTACACTGATTTTCTCGCTGCCCCAGGCGCTCATCGCCTGCAAGGCGGGCGCGTCTTTCATCAGCCCCTTCATTGGTCGCATCGACGACATCGGCTACGACGGCATGGAACTTGTCGGCGACTGTGTGGACATGATCAACGAATTCTGTTTCGACTCGGAGGTCATCTCTGCAAGTGTCCGTCATGTGCAGCATGTCGTGCAGGCCATACAGCTCGGCTCGCACATCGCCACTGTGCCCTACGCTCCGTTGCTGAAGCTCTTCAAGCACCCGCTCACCGACATCGGAAACTCGAACTTCCTGAAAGACTGGGAAAACGCCGGGCTCGGGGATATACTTTGACCGGCTGTGTCGTCGATGGAAGATTTTTTTACTATTGATGCGTCTGCGGCAACATACGAATCAGTTTGTATGCGGCATAATTGATACAGGTATAATCCGCAAGCGAATAATTGATTTATTTGACATGGATCACGAAATAGAAAAACAACAAGCCAGGAAGCGGGGTTTTCCTTAGAAAAGGCCTGAATGAAGTTGCTGATATTCGATCTCGACGGGGTTATTTATGCGGGAGATGAGGTTAAACCTTTTGCCGCAGATACCATAAAGACCCTCCGAAACAGGGGTTTCAGCATAAGTTTCCTGACAAACAACTCCACAAGAAGCAGAAAATACTACAGCGAAAAACTAACTTCGATGGGAATACCGGCCACGCCCGATGATGTCATGTCGTCGGCAGTCGCCGCGTGTTGCCGGCTCGAGGAGAAATCGCCCGGCGGCGCGCGTGTTTTCATCGTCGGCGAGGAAGGCCTGCGCGAAGAACTCGCGCAATTCACCATCGTGGACGCGGAAGACCGCGAGACCGCCGACTACGTTGTTGTGGGCTACGACCGTGAGTTCACATACAGGAAAATGGCCGACGCATTCGACGCGCTCCAGGCAGGCGCGGAACTTATCGCCACAAACAAAGACGCCACATTCCCGGTCGAGGGCGGTCGGCTGTTGCCCGGCGGCGGCACGATCGTCGCCGCGCTCGAAGCCGCGTGGGGCCGCAAGTCTTTCGTTTGCGGCAAACCCAACGCTTTCGGTATCCACCGGCTCATGGAACATGCGAACGCCACCGCCGATGAAACAATGCTGATCGGCGACCGCGCCGAAACAGACATCCTCGCCGGCCGCAACGCAGGCGTCACCACCTGCCTTGTGCTCACCGGCATAACAAAGTTCGAGGAACTCGACTCATTGCCCGACAACTGCCGGCCGCATTACGTTATAGAAAACCTCGGCGCACTGCCGCCGCTGCTCGACACGCCGGCCTGACACTCAGATGCGGCGAATATAGCGATAGGGGAAGGTAAAACAATGACAAAATACATATTCATTACAGGCGGGAATGTCTCATCGCTCGGAAAAGGCATCACATCCGCATCCGTAGGCAGGCTGCTCAAGAGCCGCGGGCTGCGCGTTGTGATTATCAAAATCGACCCGTACCTTAATGTCGACGCCGGCACGATGAACCCATTCCAGCACGGCGAGGTTTACGTTACGGATGACGGCGCGGAAACAGACCTCGACCTCGGCCACTACGAGCGCTTCACCGACCAGGACCTCACTCAGGACTGCAACATCACAACCGGCAGGGTCTACGACACCGTCATCCGCAACGAACGCGCCGGAAAATATCTCGGCGGCACCATACAGGTGATCCCGCACATCACGAACGAGATCAAGCAGCGCATCCGCAAGGCGGCACGTGGCAGTCGCGCCGAGGTCGCCATCGTCGAAGTCGGCGGCACCGTCGGCGACATCGAAGGTCAGCCCTTCTACGAAGCGCTGCGCCAGTTCCGCAACGACATCGGACGCAACAACGGCCTCAACATCCACCTCTCACTCGTACCCTATGTCGGCCCCGCCGCCGAACTCAAAACAAAACTTACCCAGCACACAGTCAAAGAACTCCGCGGCATCGGCATTCAGCCGGACATCATCGTTTGTCGCACAAAATACCCCTTGAAAGATGATCTTAAGGCCAAGATTTCTCTCTTCTGCGATGTTCCCAAAGAATGTGTCATCGCCGCGCAGGACACACCCGAAATATATGAAATACCCATGATTTTCGACAAGCAGAATATTTGCGACATCATCCTCGACAAACTCGACATCGTCACAACGGACGAAAACGAAATAGGCGAGTGGGTCGATATGGTCAACCGTCTCAAGCACCCCGAGAACGGCAAAGTCACCATCGGCATCATCGGCAAATATATCCAGCTCAAAGACGCATACATCAGCATCCACGAAGCGATCAAACACGGCGGCATCGCAAACAGTGTCGAAATGGAAATCAAGCTGATCGACGCTAACCGCATCGAAAAAGGATACGGCGCGAAAACACTTAAAAAACTCGACGGCATTCTCGTCCCCGGCGGGTTCGGCTACAGAGGCATCGAGGGCAAAATCAAGGCTATTCAGTATGCCCGCGAAAACAACATTCCCTTCCTCGGTATATGCCTCGGACTCCAGAGTGCCGTCATCGAATTCGCACGGAATATCATGGGACTCGAAGGCGCAAACAGCTCCGAGTTCGACGAAAAAACTCCCCACCCCGTCATCGACCTCATGCTCAAACAACGCGGCATCACGGACAAAGGCGGCACGATGCGCCTCGGGGCGTATCCCTGCAAAATCACCAAAAAAACCATCGCGCACAACTGCTACGGGAAAACAAAAATCGACGAACGGCACCGCCACCGCTACGAGTTCAATAATGATTACCGGAAAAAGTTTGAGAAAGCGGGCATGGTGTTTTCAGGTATAAACCCGGGCGAAGACCTTGTCGAGATCATCGAGATACCCGACCACCGCTTCTTCTTCGCTTGTCAGTTCCACCCCGAGTTCAAGTCGCGCCCGACAAATCCGAGTCCGCCCTTCGCCGCCTTTGTCGGTGCCGCTCTCGACTACGCGCGCGAAAAACGGAAATGAGCCGCTTGCACAACCGACCCGCATATTTCACCAATCCGGGCTACGTTCGCAACGGGCACGTCTGCAATCAGCTCAAATGATAATGCGCGTTGCACACACGCAAGCTGCCGCCACGCCGGCGAAGCGCCTCAATAGCTAACCGTCTTCAGAAAACTGCGCTCCAGCGACAATGCGCTTTCCAGCCGCTTGTCATGCGTTATATCGGTATATATCGCGGCGACCCGGATGTCGCCGATTGGATACGCCCGCACATGTACCCATTTATGGATCGGCGAATTGAGGAAAAACTCGCTCTGTAGTCCTCCCGCGGCGGGGCCGGCGGAAAAAGACAGTGCCCGGTTCCATTCGTCCAGATTGCCGGAAGGAATCAGTTCTCCAACTTTTTTACCTTCAACATGCAGGCCTTCAACCTCGAGTATCCTTTTGAAAGCCTCATTCGCTTCTTCAAAGACAAACACGGGCGGGCTGCCCGCACTCGCCGGAATTACACGATAAGTCGCCACCCCCAGCGGCATCCCCTCGAAAATACTTTTAAATATATCATCCCTCTTTTGTTCCATGTCCGGCCCCTCTTTTGCAGCTTTTGATCTCGAACGTCTAAAAACAACAACATAGATAACAGGGAAACAGTTCTCAAAACATGAAAATCGTGTTATATGCTGAATTTGATATGTTTGATTATATCATGTTTCGCGATATTCTCAGGCGTTTTTTTCTTCGAACCTGCTCTTTATCAAGTCGATCCAGCGGTCCATGCCGTCGCCGGTTTTCGCGCTCAGTCTGAGTATCAGAGCATCGGGATTGATTCTCTTCACATTCGTTTCCATCTCACCGGGGTCGATCCCAAGCGGTGCCGCGAGATCAAGTTTTGACAGGATAGATACGTCGCATTGCTTGAACATAAGCGGGTACTTGAGTGGCTTGTCGGCCCCCTCCGGTGTGCTGAGCAGCGACACTGCGATGTCTTCTCCAAGGTCGAATTCCGCGGGGCAGACCAGGTTGCCGACATTTTCTATAAAGATGATGTCGAGCGATTCGAGGTCGAGTTCGTCGAGCGCCGACTGGATCATGGACGCCTCGAGATGGCATGCGCCGCCTATTGTGTCGGTGTTCACCTGGACGAGCGGTACGTTGTGGTGCGCGAGCCGCTCCGAATCCAGTGTCGTGCATATATCGCCTTCTATGACGGCGGCGCGGCCCCCGTTCAGCGCATCGAGTGTTGCGTCGAGCAGTTCTGTCTTTCCCGCGCCGGGCGAACTCATCAGGTTGACGGCAAGGATGTTGTTTTCGGCGAAAAGTTTCCTGTTTTCTTCGGCAATGTTCTCATTGGCGTTCAGTATGTTTTTTGCGATTTTTATTTCCATAGTTTATTTTCCTTTACCGCATTTACATGCACAAAAGAAAATCTTGTGCATGGCATACATATTTTTATAGTTGTATCTCGACTACAGTCGTGTCAAGCATGTAATGTCGCAAGAAGGTGAAGGGTGGAGTCACCGCACCCCGCCTGAACATATTTCTCACGAAAACAGTTTGTACGGGCACAAGCTGAGGCGGGTACGGTGCCCCCGCCCTTCACTTTTATCGTTTTTATGCTACCCCATTCTTACGTCTTTTCTTTGTTGAAACGACACTACAGCATATTTGCGCAAACGATAAACTATTGAGCCAATTGTAAAATTCTGATTCTGCTGCGGTCGGCTGCTATTGTCCATAGCTGCGTTGTCGGCATAAAATCGTCCTCGACGTACTCTACAAGTACGTCTGCGAGGATTTTACACCTCCGCCTTGCTCTGAACAATT
>JAJRTR010000016.1 GCA_024278215.1 bacterium | reverse complement strand
TAACTGGAGAGGCCCTCTCAATGGGGCCTCTCTTTCTTTTTCTCTCCTGTTATCGTCCTGAATGCGATAAACTCGCCTTTCTCTCCTTTCTACACTACATGTTGTGGTCACCCACTTGATTCCCGGATGCCCCAAATTTTTTAATCCTGAACCATTTTCCTTGACGGTAACCGAAACCGGCAGTGTATCTTCTCTTGTGAGAGAAGTTTTTGAAATGCTCAGACCTGTGATTAACGGAATTATCGAATCTTCCCGCGTCTGTTCGGGCCTGACCAGTGTACCGATTGAAAAGCCGTCGCAATCGTCACTATCGCAATAGTAATACTTATAGCTTCCAAGCGAATCACGGGCTCTCATTGAATCGACAGTTATTACAGCATCTGAGACGTAATCTCCGATATAGGCATTCCCGCTCCCCGACCATTTTCCGGTTGAAGAATTATACGAGAGGTCAATATTGCTCGTTCCCGCGAGATAGTTGATGTTGCCGCCATTCTCATAGTCGATGTTGACATCGGCATAGATTGTGGAAGTCGAATAATCGTTTGAAACGACAACTGAGACGACGATGCCCGGCCCCGAACTGTCTGTCAGCCATGAGAGCGAGACGGATTCGATTTCAAGGCCTGTCTCGACAGAACCGCCCGAACCTGACGATGTCGTTTTTTCAATAGTCGACTCGAATGTTGTTGTGTTAAGTTGCGAATAAAGTTTGTTGTTTGCAGTATCAATAACATACACCTCGAAACTATACGTGTTGGGATCGTAACTTCTGAAATATCCGCCGTAGAAGCGGAATGTGTATGAATAGTAGCCTGTCGACTGGTCGTAGTTCATCGAACTTCCGGACGTTGAACTGCTTGTAAATGAATTACCATTGCTTCTCATTATCCTGCAGCCGACTTCGGATATGCCGCTCAAAGTATCACTGACTGTTAATGTCAGATATACGTAATCACCCGATTCTGATATCACAGAAGGAGATACAACAGCGCTGACAATTTCCGGCGCGGTTGTGTCTATTGTCGAGGTGTTGATAGTAATATCATCGAAGTCCCTGTAGACAGTAGTGGTGTCTTCAAATTCGGTCGCGTCGGAATAGTACATGTAATTGTACTCGGAGTCTCTGAGTGTGACGCGATAGACGAAGTATTTCCCTGCCGGGAAGTGTTCGGGGACAGTTCCAGTGAAAGAAACATTGTGTTGGTTCCCGCTTTGCAGGGATGTAAAGTCATCCGACAGAACCAGCCTTACGGGGCTGGTGGCCTCTGAATATTTGCTGCTGTATGAGTCATAACCCGGATCGTCGAGTTCCTGAAGGGTGACGCTCATTGAACTGATATCGCTCGAATCCAGCACAACGGCAGTTACAGTAATCGTGTCGCCGGCGTTGGGCGTTGTAGACGAAAAAGAAATGCTCTTAAGCACTGGCGGTATCATGTCGTCTACCGGTTCGATTGTTTCAAGGAAATCCGTCTGATCCAGCGGCGCAGTATCTGTTTCGCCCCTGCCGTATTTCTGCATACATGACTTGAGCGTGCCGGCAGCCTGCCGGAAATCTGTACTCCATGAAAGCATAGTACGTTCGAGCCAGTTGTAATCAATGCCTTCGGGCAGAGTGTCCTTCACATTTTCATAATAGAGATAAGCGGCAGTAGTCTGGTAATTTATGTTGACAACAGTATTCGAGTCCGGACTCGACAATAGTTTGTAAAAAACGAGTTTCCCTTTTACTGCCGATATTACAACATCTCCGCTGACCGGAACGCTCGAAAGCGAGAAATTGCCCATCGAGTCCGTAGTTGTCGTGACCGAATAGCCGGAGACAGAAACAGTCGCAGTTGCAAGCGGCGTGCCGTCAAGGTCGAGCCCGTCAGCGCCGTCTATCATCATGGAAGCGAACTGCCTGTCGGAATTCGACGGCGCGACAACACGTCCCGTAATAGAAACATAGGATGTCGTCCCGGTTGAAGTTCCGTTTGAAACCTGCACAGGATTCTGGATAATCGAGGACCCGCCGCCACATCCGCAGATTAGCGTTATTGCAGCAAAGACGAACAAATATCTCATTTTTTTGTTCATATTGTACACCTATGATTTATGCTGTCCTGTGGTAATGATGGTATAGAATAAGTTTATTTCTGTCAATATATTTATTCGGCATATTTCACAAATACTGTTGAAAAGGATTACTTGCATCAAGTAAAAAAGCCGTGTTACCGGAATTGCCCCATGAATTATTACTCGAATGAGCCAATTGCAAAATTCTGTTCGTAGCGAGGTCAAGCGAAATTTTCAGAAGCAAGGCGGAGGTGCAAAATCCCCGCAGGCGTACTCGCCGAGTACGTTGAGGATGATTTAGTGCCGACAACACAGCTATGGACAATTGCAGCCGATCGCAGCCGAATCAGAATTTTGCAATTGGCTCGAAAGGCTTAACAAACATATTATACAGTGTGTCAATGAGGTGAAGTGCCGCAGGTGTTATGTTATCGAGTTCGGCTCTCGGATCATAAGGATTCGCCCAGTAGAAAGGGTTGAGCCATGTGGCGGGATACTCGAGATTGAAACCGATCTTTCCGATCTCCATGCAAAGTGCAAGTATCCTGCATTCGTCGTACAGCCAGTCTTCCATTTCTCCATTGGCGTTATACAGATCACAGCCCGGCTTGACCGAGTAAGGATTTTCCTGACGATGCGTCATTTCCTCACATATCTGCACGAATAAATCGTAATCACGGCATTTCTTTTTTGTGTAAGAATAGGGAAAAAGCAACGCACCGCCGAAACTGTGGAATGATAACGACATTTTTATATTGTGCCCGAGTATGAAATCCCTGAACACCTGCGACTCGGGTTCTGAACATGGTGATGCGCCCCTGTAATATGGTGAAGCTTTAACAGGGCTGCCGGCGAATATCGATCTGGGAATATGATAGAAAGCCACAGGAAAATTCCTGTTCAGGTCAACGCCACGTGCATTTTTTCTACCTGCGGCAAATCCCAGCCGCCTGCCGAGTTGTTCCTCGATTTTCACGTATCCGTCCGGGTTCAGAACAGGTATCATCCAAACATTCATCTTCTCGATTTTTTCTGCATGTTCCGCCGCTCCGTTGTGCTGTGAAAGCCTTCTCATTGTTTCCATCAGCGCCGCATTTCCTACATATTCCATTGAATGAGTTAATGCGTAATAAAGCAGTTCCGGTTTCCTGTGGTCGCCGTCTCCGAAACATATCCCATATATTGGACGCTCTTCCACCGAATGACCAAGCGTGATAATCTCAGCGGGAATCTCCGATTGAGAAACAAGGTCGTGAAGCTCCGATTCGATGCCTTTAAAGGTCATATAATTTGTGTTTTTTATGAACTTTGCCATTCCCTTAAGTCCTGTCTGCCCTCACTTACTCAACTGTCCTGTCGCTGATCCTGTTGCTTCCGCATGATATTACATATATCTCAAGTGGTCAAGCAAGCAGCACTATGGCATCAATATGTTGTATGAATCCCATTTTATTCCCTATCTATTGAAAGATTTTCAATAGATGTTATAACTTGTATTTGCTATGAGATACTCTAACTTATTTTTTTACACGCTGAGAGAAACGCCCGGAGAAGCGGAGATCGCAAGCCACAGGATGATGCTCCGAGCGGGCCTTATCAGACGTCTATCGTCCGGAATCTACACATTCCTGCCGCTCGGATACAGATCGTTGCGCAAGGTCGAGCAGATAATCCGCGAGGAAATGGACAGAGCAGGTGCACAGGAAATGCTGATGCCCGCGCTCCAGCCACAGGAAATATGGGAAGAATCGGGACGGCTGGATATCTACCTCGCCGAGAACATACTCTTCAGGACAAAGGACCGTCAGGGCCGCTGGTACGCGCTCGGGCCAACGCATGAGGAAGTTGTCTGCGAAGTTGCCCGGGCACGCATAAACTCATATCGGGATCTGCCGTTCACGCTCTACCAGATACAAACCAAGTATCGTGACGAGATACGCCCGAGATTCGGGCTGATGCGAGGCAAGGAATTCAGCATGAAGGACGCCTACAGCTTCGACCTGGACGCCGACGGAATGGATGTCAGCTATGAAGCGATGTACAAAGCTTACAAGCGTATATTCAAGCGATGCGGTCTACAGGCCCGGCCTGTAGAGGCGGACTCCGGCTCGATAGGCGGCGATGCTTCACATGAATTCATGGTGCTCGCCGACTCGGGCGAAGACACTGTCGTTTCGTGCGATAAATGCTCTTATGCAGCCAATATGGAGCGTGCGCAAGTCGGCGGCGGTATGCAGGATGTCGACCCGAATGTCGAGCAACTCGAGATGGAAGACATCGACACTCCCGGTGTGCGCACTATCGAAGAACTCACTGCTTTCCTTAATATCTCGCCGCGGGAGGTTGTTAAGACACTTATATATATGGCGGACGAAAAACCTGTAGTCGCCATCCTGCGCGGCGATCACCAGTTAAACGACTTGAAGCTGAAACGCGCGCTCGGTGCGGATTCGCTCGAACTCGCCGACGACAAAACTATCGAGAAAGTCACCGGCGCTCCAGTCGGGTTCGCGGGGCCGCAGGGCATCGAGGCCGGTGTTCCCATAATAATGGACAGAAGCGTTTCACCGCTCAGCAATTTCACAACAGGCGGAAATAAAAAGGATGTCCATACGAAAAATGTTAATCGCGGACGTGATTTCCAGGTGACAAAAGTAGCCGACATCCGCGAAGCCGCCGAGAACGACCACTGCCCGCGCTGCAACGATGGAAAACTCCAACTGCGACGGGGTGTCGAGGTCGGTCATGTTTTCAAGCTGGGTACGAAATACAGTAAACCGATGAATGTTTCCTTTACAGACACGGACGGTGTGGAAGCGCCGGTGTTCATGGGCTGCTACGGCATCGGCGTGGGACGCACACTCGCCGCGGTGATCGAACAGAACAACGACGAAAACGGTATCGTCTGGCCTCTTTCCATTGCGCCCTATCAAGTTGTGATCATTCCCGTCAGCATGAAAGATAAGGAACAGGTCAAAGAAGCGGAACTGGTATATGAGGAAATCGGCAATTCGGGAATCGAAGTGCTGCTCGACGACAGAGATGAACGACCCGGAGTGAAATTCAAAGACGCCGATCTCATAGGGTTCCCCATAAAAATTGTTGTAGGTCGTTCACTCAAAGAGGGCAAGCTCGAGCTCCAGGCGAGATGCAGGAAAGAGAAAGAACTTGTTCCTCAAGCTCTGATATTAACGAGAGTGCAGGAACTCATGGAGGAGATTTCATGAAAGTAGCAGCGGTTGTCCCTGCATACAATGAAGAAAGAACCATAAGGCGCACGATACATGTGCTCCAGCATGTTGACTTGATAGATGAAATAATAGTAGTCAACGATGCCTCGACCGACAGAACCGCCGAGATAGCCGCCGAAGAACTCGGAGTTATACTTGTCAATCTTACCGAAAACAAGGGCAAGGGCGGTGCTGTCAAAGCAGGCATCGACCGCACGATGGCCGACGTTATCCTCATGCTCGATGCCGATCTCGTCGGACTCAGGCGACAGCATATTGTTGATCTGCTGAGCCCTGTGCTGACAGGCCGCGCGAAAACAACAATGGGAGTTTTCACCGAAGGCCGCGCTATAACAGACCTCGCTCAATTTGTTGCCCCAAAGCTTTCAGGCCAACGCGCTATTCTCAGGGAAATTATCGCCAGAGTCGATATGGAAGACACTCGTTTCGGCATCGAAGTCGCCATAAACAGGTATCTCGAAGACCACGGCATCAAGATATACGAAGTGGAACTCGAGAGTCTGTCACAATACACAAAAGAAGAAAAACTGGGTTTCTTTAAAGGACTCGCAGCACGTGCCGTCATGTACTACGATGTCATGAGAATCCTCGTTGGCCGCGACATCAACCAGAAAAAATAGTTCAAGGGAATGCCATTTCGATAAAAGCTGCGGCATCTGCGCGGATGCGAAGGACTTTGCCTGCGATGCGCGCGGCGGTGCGAGTGACGCGGTTCACCTGCATTACTTCGATGATGTTGCCTTCCGGATCGAGGAAATAGGTCATTTTGTTGCCACCCGGCAGCAGCGTGGGGGAAAACAGAAACGATATTCCATTCCTGACACCTTTCTTGTAAAAGTCGTTAATGTCGTCGACATAGAAAGCGATGTGCTGTATGCCGACATCGCGCAGACTGCGGCGCGGCGAGGCGCGATGGACGCCGGGCCCGGGAAAGTTGCGTTGTTCTATTTTTGTATTCGTTTCTGCCGGAGTGATAAGCCTGATGTTTCCATAGAGTGGTGCAGGCTCACTGATACCGAACAGTTCTTCGAGAAAAAATCCGCCTTCTTCAGTTTTATTGAGCCCGATTACATTGAAAAAAGCATCGAAGCCGGAATCGTCCGAAACGACCATCCCCGCTTCTTTCAATCCTGAAACATGACCAGCACGAGCTGATTCGCCCGAGTCGAAAAACAATAAATTAATGCCGTCCGGGTCCTTCACCCTGAAGCATTTTCCGTGTCGTGAACTCGCATATATCAGGTCGAGTTCTGCCGCGGCCAGTCGGCGGGCGAAGTCGTCGAAACCTTTCAGCCAGAACGCCAGATACCTGTATCCGGGCTCGCGCATGTCGGAGATATTCGAAGGTTGTGAGGGGTGGCGCGGCAGATAGAATGTTTCCATGCCCGAGTCGCCGATCTGGTACCATGATACCACGTTGACAAGTTCTCGTATGCAGTGCATTTTTTCTGCGCGTTCGCCCCTGTTGACAGTCTCACCTAAAAGAGGAAACCTAAGGGTTTTCGCATAGAAAACTCTGCTTCTTTTCCTGCGATGTATAGTTACGCTGAAATGTTGTATTTCTCGCACGATGGTATACTCCTCGAAGCAGCTATGCGCCTGTTTGCGCATGTCATTCTGGAAATTCATCTCAGCATATCACATGCACGTATCAAAAAGCGATGTATGCACAGCACACAGCGTACATTATAATACCGGTCGGCGATATATAAAACTTTAAAGAGACGATTGCAAAATTATGTTCGCAGCGAGGTCGAACGAAATTGTTCAGAGCAAGGTGGAGGGGTAAAACCTCGCAAGCGTACTTGTAAAGTACGTCGAGGACGATTTCGCGCAGACAACGCAGCTATGTACTATAGCAGCCGACCGCAGCAGAATCAGAATCTTGCAATTGGCTCGAAAGAGAATTTCGGGAGAAAACGGACCGTAAAATCCCCAGGCGCATCCGGATATTCAGCCGGCAGCCCTAACCCGGGGGAGCCCTAAACAAACAGGTCTCATTTTCGTGCCCAAACAAAAGCGGTTCGAGCACGGCACATGGTCTATAGTTTGATCGCGGCACACAGGGTTTCATCATTTCCACAGTGATCGTACTCACACTTGTCCACACCGGTCTTCATCGTTCCCATGGGCTATTTTTTATGGTTTCCAAGGTCCACCTTGGAAACGCCTGGAATTGAAAGCCCCGCGTCCACATGTTGTTGCTTATGGCGCACGATAAGTGCCTACAACTTCCGCTATCAATTATCTACAGTAGCTCACCTTAATACAACTGCCCTTCCCTTTCATGTCGCACACCTGATAATCGCACGGGAATTATAAAATGGACACTGTTCCGTCAATGATATAAAATGATTGCGACTGAACATTTTGTACGGGAGGTAATGAAGTATGAAAAGAAATATCATAACGGCATTAGCAGTATTTATCGTATATATGGCGATAGCCGTCTCTGCGGCAGCTTACACAGTTGTGCCGGAGCCGCAGAAGATACTTTTCGAAGGCAAGACGATCCGGATCGATCCTTCGACAGCGGTGCTGACCCCGGAAAGCGCCGATGTGGACCCACGTGTACTCGATGCACTGAAAGAAATATTTCCAGCCTTAAAAGTGCAGGAAAAACCAAGCCCCGGCGGCATATTCGTCCATGTGGCGGCTCAGCGCGACGCCCATGCAAACTTCAACTGCCCGGAGATGTTCTGTGCTTCGCTGAACCCTTCAACATTCGGTCCTCAGGAGTATTTCCTCGGTATTAAACGCATAAAAGACTACATTGCTGTCCAGATTCTCTATCATAAATCACAAATAGAAAACGGTGTCGGCGACAGTTATGGCGCTTATTACGCCGCGAAAACACTTAAACAGCTTTTCGTTGACGGCACTCTCCCTGAAATCGCCATACACGACTGGCCCGAGTTCGAGACCCGCGGCATCCTCGAGGGGTTCTACGGCAAGCCCTGGCCGGACGAAGGCCGTATCGACATTATAAATTGGATGTCCGACTATAAATACAACATATTTCTCTATACTCCCAAAGACGACCACAAACTGCGCTTCGGCTGGCGGCTTAAGCTTACGGAGAAAGAGCTCGATGAGGTTGAAGCCCTCAACGACCTTGCAAATGAAAACTACGTGCGCTACTGCTGGAGCCTCAGCCCGGGTGTAAGTGTTAATTTTTCAAGTAAGAAAGACATAAAGAAAGCGTATCTTAAATTCAAAAGCGTCATCGGCGTGGGCGTGAAATGCTTCTCGCTCGCGTTCGACGATGTCGGCAAGGCGCTCACTCCATACGACAGGGATGCTTTTAAGACCTATGAAGAAGGCCAGGTCTATTTCACCAACAAAGTGCTCGGCAAACTCATGGAAGATTATCCCAATGTTGTTTTCGCGTTCGTGCCCAACGACTACTCGGGCGAGTTGGCAATGGATTCGGAATACCTGCGCTACATCGGCAAGCATCTCGATCCACGGCTGCGCATCGGCTGGACAGGCATGGAGATAGCCCCCGATGTCATCACTTCCGAAGACGCTGCTTTCTATGCGAAATTCATCGGGCGAAAGCCGTTCCTCGGCGACAACTTCCCCGTGCTCGACAACATCGACCGTGTCGGAGGCCGCCTCGCGCTCGGGCCGCTCCGCGGACGCGACCCGCGCCTGTTCCGCACAACTTCCGGTTTCGCCGCCAACGCGATGCCCCTGCCTCTAAGTTCTAAACCCGCGCTTATCACCGTTGCCGACTTCACATGGAACCCAATGAATTACGATGCCGAACGCTCCTGGATCAACGCCGCGAAACGCATCGCGGGCGACGAAAAATACGACACATTCAACTTCTTCGCAAGACAATCGCAGTCGTCGCTGATATGGAAGTACGACGCGCCTGAACTTTATGAACAGACACGCGCCGTGCTGCTCGCCTTCCAGAACGCGCCGAATTACACACTCGACACCGCGGCACCTGCCCTGCGTTCAACCCTGGAGCGTTTCCAGGGCATGAACTCCGAAATGCAGGCAATCCGCACTCCTGAAAACTCGAAGATGTTCGACGAAATGCAGCCGTGGATAGACAAGCTGGTCATGTACGGCAAGGTCGGCGAAAAAACACTCGATCTCCTGCTTCAGAAATACAACAAGGATGAAGCGTTCGACCCTGCAAAAGTCGACGAAGTGGAAAATGAATGGCAGGAAGGCGAAAAAAATACAGCCGTCATCACCAAGATGGTAATGCACAACTTCCTGCTCAAATCGTACGCCCTTCTCCGCGACCGTGAACTGCCCGAAGACGAGAAACTCGGCTCACTCATCGGTGAGTGAATCGACGACGATTATGCGGTTTGAATAAACAATGGACAATAAAACACAAGCGACTGTTTTCGCGCGTTCCGCAACGGACAACATGCGCATGTCTATCCGTAAGATGTTCGACGCGGCAGGTGTCGCTCCGCAAATAAAATCAGTCGGCGAAATACTCGTGAAAATAAACGGGATCGACTTCAAGCCGTTTACTTTCACAGACCCCGCAGTCGTAGACGCGGCGCTGGGCGCTCTGCGCGACCTCGGCGCGAAAAAAATCCGGCTCATGGAAAACTGCACCCAGGGCAATTTCACGAGGCTTGTTTTCAGACACGCGGGCTACCTCCCCGTATGCAGACGCCACGGTGTGCGCCCTCTATACCTCGACGAAGGCCACCGCGAAACCCTGAAACTCCGGAGCTTCGACTACGAAGTCGGCATCCACCGTCGACTCGCTCGAATGCTACGCGAGCGCGAATCGACTTTTTATCTGAACATCCCGAAACTCAAAACCCACTCGATGAGCGTGGTAACAATCGGCATCAAAAATCAGTTCGGACTTATCGACCAGAAGGACCGCATCAGGGACCACAACTTCAAGCTCCATCGTAAACTTGTCGACATCCTGCGGCACTTCAGGCCCGACTTCACCCTGGTCGATGCGCTGTATGCTGTTTATAACGGCCACTATCCCGCCGCCGCGCATCTCGATCAGTGCGTCGACAGGCTCGACCTGCTGCTTGGCGGAACCGATGTGCTCGCTGTTGATACAATCGGCTCTCATGTGCTGGGTTACGCTGTTGACGATGTGGAACATCTGCGCCTTGCACGCAAGGCCGGGCTCGGCTGCGGCGTTTTCGGCAACATACACACAGACGGTCTGCTCCCCGATACAAACACACAATACAATTTCGACATACTTATGGATTTTCCGCCCGATATTGAGATTATTCGCGGTACGGAACTCTGCTGTAAAGAAGGATGTCGTAAGAATACGGAAACACTTATTCAGACTCTTTACAGGGATTACGGCGGTCGCGGAGGTTTCACTGTACTGATGGGTAAGGGGTTCGATCCGGAGAGAATAAAGCACATAGAGGGTCCTGTACACATCGCGGGCACATGCGCCGCCGAAGAAACCCTATCCCGAATTAAAATTAACTGCACACATCGTCGTATCACAGTCAGTTACGGCTGCAACGACCTTGCCTCCAGCATCGACGGACTCACAAAACAGATGGGTGTGAAAGTCATCGGCATGACACCAAATGCACTGACATCAATCATCGACCTCATAGCAGCGAAGTTGCACGGCAGCCGCGCACGTGTTCCGAAAATCGTATCTGTTCACAGGTAATTCTTTCTTTTGCCATGCCTGACCCGGCAAAGCCGGAACCAAACAGGCAGCATTTTCGTGCCCAAACAAATGCGGTTTTAGCACGGCACACACACGGTCTACGGTTTGAGCACGGCACACAGAGTTTCATCGTTCCAAAGGTCTACCGTGAAAACGCCTGTAACTGGCAGATCCAGCTTTCCCCGATCTCTTTTCAGCATTTCTTTACCATCCTGCGTAGCATTTCAGACGTAAGATACTACGCCCCTTTAGTTATAAATATCGTGGCTGAACAACGACGTCGAATACATTGTAATAGATGACTATCCACATTACGCAAGTTATAATTGAGATGTGGATGTGCTGCATAAAAGTAGATGCTGATGTGGACTGTAGCAGAATGCGCGAAAAACAGGGATTGTCAATGCTATTTTTGGCAGCGCCTGTATCTGCTTTTTGATAAAAACTACTTGTGCTAAAGGAATAGACATTTTGTAATATTCCATAATTGACGAACACAAGACGGAGCCTATGACAATTCAGCTTGCAACTATATTTTTGGGATCGTTCATCCTCGCCCTTTCGGGTGCGCTGATGCCGGGTCCGTTGTTCACAGTAACCGTGGCGGATTCAGCGAAACGCGGTTTTATCTCGGGACCTCTGCTGATCTGCGGCCACGCGATACTCGAACTTTCGCTCGTGATCGCCGTGGTGCTGGGGCTGGGGCCCTTGCTCGAGATACCACTCGTGACGGCAGTCATTGCGCTGTTGGGCGGCAGCATTCTGCTCTGGATGGGAATAGGAATGTACCGCAAAGCGGCGTTACTATCACTATACGTAGGCAATGACAGCAGCGGTGCGTTGGCGAACCCTGTGCTGGCTGGCATACTCGCGAGCCTGTCTAATCCTTATTGGATAATCTGGTGGGCCACAATCGGGCTCGGATACCTCGTCGCGGCGCGTAAATTCGGAACGCCGGGCATTGTGGTTTTCTTCATCGGACACATACTCGCCGACCTTGCCTGGTACAGCGTCATCTCTTACGCCGTCAGCCGCGGGAGAAAGTTGATGAGCGACCCCGCCTACCGCAACATTATACGCGCCTGTGGCTTCATTCTCGTCGGATTCGGTATATGGTTCCTCTCGACATCCGCCGGTTATTTCATCAGCAACAGCTAACTCGCCACACATGACTCGTACTCGTGGCACATCTCTTGCGTTATAACCCAATACCGTCTACTTAATTATGATTCGTGTGTAATAAGTCATTTTTAAAAACAATGTTATTGTCAAAGTCGATCAAGATGCTTTAAAATGCTGAACGCACGTTCGTTATATTCGACCATTGATGGTTGCTATTTGTCATCTACGACTTATTATACACGAATCAATTATCATACGACAGAAATGTTACTCAGGATGGTAAAGAAATGCTGAACAAGAGATCGGAGCCCCGGAACTATGAAAAACCGATGTGGACAAGTGTGAGTGCGATTGACTGCGGAAACTATGAAACTCTGTGTGCCGTGCTAAAACCGTATTTGTTCGGGCACGAAAA
The DNA here is from genome assembly GCA_024278215.1 of bacterium. Classification (GTDB taxonomy): domain Bacteria; phylum UBP15; class UBA6099; order UBA6099; family JAJRTR01; genus JAJRTR01. Next base: position 219 of record JAJRTR010000016.1, on the reverse strand, counting down.
TGCGACCTGTTTGGTTCCGGCTGCGCCGGTTTAGGGTAACTATATGAGCCAATTGCAAAATTCTGATTCTGCTGCGGGCGGCGGCTATTGTCCATAGCTGCGTTGTCGGCACAAAATCGTCCTCGACGTACTCTACAAGTACGCCTGCGAGGATTTTACACCTCCGCCTTGCTCCGAACAATTTAGCTCGACCTCGCTACGAACATAATTTTGCAATTG
>JAJRTR010000015.1 GCA_024278215.1 bacterium | reverse complement strand
GAGCCCGACACCGATCCTGGCTTCGTTCATCATTAGAAACATGGCAACAATGCCCTTGCCCTGCTGACCGATGAGCCAGCCCTTGCACTTGCCTTCGTCGCCGAAGTTCAGTGTGCAGGTCGGCGAACCATGTATGCCGAGCTTCTCTTCGATTCCGCCGCAGTTGACATCGTTGAATTCGCCTACCGAGCCGTCTTCGTTGACGAGATACTTGGGAACGATGAAGAGGCTGACGCCCTTCATGCCTGCCGGGTCGCCCTCGACACGGGCCAGGACGAGATGAATAATGTTTTCTGTGAAATTGTGGTCTCCGCTGGAGATAAAAATCTTTGTTCCGGAGATCAGATAGTGGTCACCTTCAGGTTTTGCAGAGGTCTTCAAGTCGCCGACCGCGCTGCCCGCGCCGGGTTCGGTGAGGCCCATCGTGCCGGCCCATTCACCGCTGTTCATTTTTTCAACATAAGTGGCTACCTGCTCTTCTGTGCCGAAGTGCTGTATGACATGGGCCGCCGAGCCGGTGAGGCCGGGGGTCATCATAAACGGGAAACATCCCGAGCAGAAGGCTTCTCCTGTGGCCATGCCGACTATGCCGGGGAAACCCTGGCCGCCCATTTCAACGTCGGCTGTAATCGAGTTCCAGCCATTGGCGCAGAATTCCTTGTATACCTGCACATGATCTTCCGGTACGGTAACCTGTTTGGTCTCAGGGTCGTACTGCACACCGGGTTTGTCCGCGCTCTTGTTCAGCGGGGCAACCTTTTCCGTTGCGAACTTAATGCCCTGGTCAATTACCATGTCGAAATCTTCAATGGAATAATCCTTGAATTTTTCAATCTCCAGTATCTTGTTAAGATCAAGCACTTCTTTGTGGATGAACTGAATATCTCTCTTATCAACTCTGAATGCCATATCAATCACCTCTCCTGTTAATGGTGGATGGGGCGGAGAGCCCCGTAAACTTTGTGCATAATATCACAAACCCTGAAAAATTTCAAATGCCTGTATTATCTTTTTATACGTTGATGTCTTTAACGCTTTATCAGGTGAATTCTGGACCTGTGCGTTTTTCAATATTGATTCGTGTGTAAAAAGTAACAGATGGCATTTGTCAACAGACAATAAGCGACAATAGCGAACCCGCAAAGAGCGTTTTTGTGCATTTCCGCTGACTTTAACAACAACGGCTGCATTGGAAATGGCTAATTACACACGAATCAATATTATGTGTAAATTTCGGGGACATGGCCGGAATTTGTCCTTTAATTCCGAATCGTGTCGTTTAAGTGGAGAACCCCGTTCTGTTCAGAACCTGTTTTTATGTCAAGCTCCCAATTCTCATTTCACTATTGCTAAAGCAAGAAAATGTCCTAAAATATGTATAAGGTTTATTTCAGGAGATGATAATTATGAAAATCGTGTCGAGAACACTGTGTTTTCTATTTGTAGCGATCGTGTTTACAGCCGGTTCAACTACTATGTCTGCCGCAGCGGAAAAAAAGCATGAAAAGATAGATTTCGAGTTGCTGCTGAGGAATGTTTACCAAGACCTCAGCCTGTATATTGATATACAGAAAGAGCTCGCTGCCGATTCACTTGACAATGTCGCCGACAATGCTCAGTCGCTGTATGACAACCTTATTACAACAGCGGGGATAGCGAACGCGCTTGGAACAAAAAAAATCGAAGCCAAAATGCTCAGAATGGCGAAAAATGCAAAGTTGCTTACTGATGACAAGCTGGAATTGGATGATGTACGGACCGTATTCAGAGACTTGAGTGAACAGGCGTCCGATATGGCAGTAAATGTTATGCCGTCGTATGGACGCGAGAATGTATACGTATACTACGACAAGGAGAATGATGCCTACTGGGTGCAGCTTGGAAAGGGTGTCAGAAACCCTTACACAGGAGATTCATCCACAGAAAATATTCAATTTATTCATTTTGACGACTTTGATGCTCATTTGCGAACGAGGAATAAACACAAGTGAAGAGATTGATATATTCCTGAAAAGTGGCTGAACGAAGATCACGGTCTTTTTAAATCATGAAATTCACCGAAAAGATCGGTGGTTGTTTATTTACTCCGGGGTTGAGATAAACATAGAAATAGTCCCGGGAGCAAGAATTGTGTTAACGGGTGTTGTGCATTATCGCCTCTATGTATTAAGAAACAGATATAAACCGATTCCTAAAAAAAACATCACATATCCGGCGCAGACGAACTTAACTGAAAACCCTGCGATTTCACGCCTGTCCGCATAGCCCACGTACATTTTATATGCGATAACATTTGCAAATGAGGCGATAATATTCCCGAATCCCCCTACACTTACTCCCCACAACAGTGCCCGCCACCGGGTCGTAAAACCGGCAAACAACACCGCGGCAGGGACATTACTCATCATCTGGCTCGACAAGGCGGAAAGCAGAAAAACATGCCCCGAGTGTTTGAGCCGCGATGCCAGCATGATTCCGATATTATCTGCAAGACCAATAAAACACAAGAATGTGAATAATAAGGCGTAATCCACATGTAATGTTTTGCGGTCGAACGCAAATACGGCGGCCAGAAGCAGGGCGCCGGTGATTACCGGGACCACACGAAACACGGCCAGAACCACTACGAGCAGCATCACAGCGTATAGAGACGCTGCAGGCGTGACCGCATAATTCCGGGTGTTGTCGTTCTCACATCTGTCTACCGGCTTGAGAAGGAGCGACAGTCCGAGAACTACGGCGAGAAAAAACAATGAAAACGGAGCGATCTGTGTCACAAATTCGATTGGTGTGATATGGTAATTCCAGTAGATGAATAAATTTTGCGGGTTACCGAACGGCATAAACGCAGAACCGGCATTTGCGGCAAGCGCTTCCATGATTACAAGCAGGTCTTTTCTGTCGATCCGGAGCGACAGGGTCAACGGTACTATAACAACAAGGGCTATATCGTTCGTAACGATCATGGATAAAAAAAAGGTTGCCGCAACCAGCTTCAGTGGTACGAAACGGCCGCGTTCTATAAACCTCGATAAACCTGAAATCAGACCACTGTTTTCAAGGCCCTTCACTGAAACGAACAGCATCCACAGCAAAAAAAGAACCTGCACTTCGGAAACCGAAATGACAGGAACACGCTTCATAAATACAGACGTAGCCAACAGCCCTACTGCCGATGCCGCCAACAGCCATTCTTTTAGAAAATAATAGAGAAATTTCCTTTGCAGACTCACCACAACACCCGTGTAATAATATCGTATATCATAATATCCGCCATAAAATAACTTCCAGCCGTCCCCGTGTCGCCGAATCCTCATTCGTTCCTGCCGGGTCATACGCGAACGCCGGCGCAATTCGTCTCATTACACTGAACCGCGTTTTTCGATATTATGTGTGAATTTCGGGGACGCAACTGGAATTTGCTCTTTAATTCCAGATCGTATCTCCAGAAATACAACTGCTTTTTATAAAAAACGCACAGGTTCAGATTATACTTGAATCTCTCCTGAGATTACAGATTCCTGCCTGGATAAACAGGGCGGCTTACCGTTTATCAACGACTTGAATCGGTTATGACAACCTATAGATGTGGTCTGTCAGCGTCCCTGTTCATTACGAACGAGTGAATGCGGTGTCCATTGTAGACCCTGCTCGAAGGTGGTAGAATACATGCGCTGTATGGATAGGATGTTTATCCGTTGACACCTTTTCACAATAAAGAACGATAACGATATGGAGAATGAAATGGAACTGAAAAACGTAAGGACGAGATTCGCCCCGTCGCCGACGGGCATGCTGCACTTCGGCAACGCGAACACCGCGCTCTTCAACTGGCTTACGGCACGGCGGTACGGAGGCACGGTTGTGCTGAGGGTCGAGGACACGGACACTGAAAGGTCCACAAAGGAATTCGAGGATAAGATAATCGACGATCTGCGCTGGCTGGGCATCGACTGGGACGAAGGCCCGGACAGGGGCGGCGAGTTCGGCCCGTACAGGCAGTCGGAACGCACCGATATTTACAACGAATATGTAGCACGGCTGTTGGAAAGCGGCAAAGCTTTCCGCTGCTATTGCACAAAAGATGAGCTGGACGCGCACCGCGACGTTTGCCGCAAAGAAAAAAGGGCTATTGTCTACAGCGGCAAGTGCAGAGACCTCACGCCGGACGACCGGGCGAAACTCGACGCCGAGGGCAAGCCTTATACCATCAGGTTCCGCACTCCGAAAGACGAGCGTGTGGCGCTCGACGACCTCATTCGCGGCAGGATCGAGTTCGACACAAACGAGTTGGACGACTTCATCATCATCCGCTCGAACGGTGTGCCCATCTTCCTGCTGTGCAACGCGATCGACGACGCGCTTATGAAGATCACGCATGTTGTCAGGGGCGAAGACCACATCTCGAACACGCCGAAACAGGTGCTGATAAACCGGGCGCTCGGGCTGGATGTTCCCGCGTTTCTGCACACTCCAATCATTCTCGGTCCGGACAAATCCAAACTCAGCAAGCGGCATGGCGCCGTGTCCGTATACCAGTTTCGCGAAGAGGGATACCTGCCGGAAGCGGTGGTGAACTACCTGGCTTTCATGGGCTGGAACCCGAAAGACGAAACGGAGTTTTTCTCGCTCGATGAGATCCGTGAAAAATTCACGATAGAGGGTATGAGCAAAAGCCCGTCGATATTCGATCACAACCGCCTGGGCTACCTGAACGCCCACTGGATGCAGCAGGTGGACCGCGGCAGGGTGGTGGAAATGTGCATCGGGTTTGCCGCCCGTAAAGGACTGACAGGTGCCGAGCCGACCGCGGGAGAGAAGGAACTAGTTGCGGAAGTAGTCGGCATACTGGGCGACCGGCTCAAAAAGCTGGACGACTTCGAAGAATATGCAGATTTCTTTTTCAAAGAAGTCGACACTTATGCCGAAAAGGGAGTCAGGAAACACTTTAAGGGCGAAGACACGATCAGGGTGCTCGAAGAATTGACAAAACGCCTCGCCGACCTGGACGACTTCAGCCACGACCCGCTCGAGAAGGTTTTCTACGCGATACTCGACGACCTGGAGATCAAAGGCAAACAGATAATACATCCCACGAGGCTGGCACTGAGCGGTAAAACCGTCGGCCCCGGCCTGTTCGAGATGATGGAAGTCATGGGCAAAGAGAAGTGCATCGCGCGGCTCGAGCAGGCGATTGCGTGGATCAGGGAAAACAAGACTTGATCGAGCCAATTGCAAAATTCTGATTCTGCTGCGGTCTGCTGCTATTGTCCATAGCTGCGTTGTCGGCATAAAATCTTCCTCGACGGACTCTACAAGTACGTCTGCGGGGATTTTACGCCTCCGCCTTGCTCTGAACAATTTCGCTCGACCTCGCTACGAACATAATTTTGCAATTGGCTCGATAAATGAAGATATGTTTACATCATGGCTCTTTCTATACAGACCGGGCAATTTATCCTCGTCCCAGGGTCCAACACCCTGGGAACGACGCGACTGAAAGCAACGGCTTTCACCGTGAAGTTTTTATCGACAACATCCTGTCGCGAAATGCCCTGACGGGGCTATTATGAATTGGAGGTTTCAGAATCCGCGGCGGCGGTTATATAATATGCGTGATAAATCATGAGAATCGACTTATGAGAATAGACGGGAAAACAAAAGTCTACGGAATATTCGGGTGGCCGGTCGAGCATACGGCTTCACCGGCGCTGCATAATGCTGCTTTTGAACACCTTGGTATCAATGCCTGTTATGTGCCGTTTCCGGTGGAGACGGTGGACCTTGAAAAAGCGGTCGAGGGTATCAGGGCAGCGGGTGTGTGCGGAGTGAATGTTACAGTGCCGCACAAGATGGAGATATTGCGATATCTGGACGAAGTGAAGGATTCGGCGGTGCGGCTGAGGGCGGCGAATGTGGTGGTGAATCGGGACGGGGTGCTGCTGGGATACAATACGGACGCCGAGGGTTTCCGCAGGGCGCTGGAGCATGCGGGAGTGGAGGCGGCGGATCAGGATGTTGTGGTTTTGGGTGCGGGCGGCGCGGCACGGTCGGTGGTGCGGGCGTTCCAGAAAGCAGGCGTAACATCCATCGCGCTTTTCAACCGCACGCGAGAAAAAGCGGTGCTGCTGGCGGAGGAGTTCTCGGGATTCGGCGCGCCGATAGATGTCTGGAGTTTCTCCGACCCGGATGTTGACACACTATTTGAAAATAGTATGATACTGGTAAATGCAACTTCGCTCGGCTTGCGCGACGGCGACCCGCTTCCGCTCGAGGGAAAATACATAAGACAAAAACACACACTTATCGACTTGATATATGAACCGCGCGAAACACGATTCCTTGCGACCGGCAGGGAGCGCGGTGCCCTGACAATCAACGGATACGGAATGCTGGTCTTCCAGGCTATGGAAGCTTTCACGCTGTGGACGGGGGAAAAACCGCCGCTGAAGGTCATGTGGGACGCCGGGCTGGAGAAACTTTAAGAATGTTTACACCACCGGAAAAACTGGGCAAGCGCCTGATCGAGAAATCTCTTATCACAGGCGCGCAGTTCCAGGAGGCCATGCAGGCCGACAACACGAACGGCGACGGCGCTTTCGACTCTTTCCTGATCAGCAAAGGCTATGTGGACGAGATCGAGATTCTGCGCATCGACGCCGAACACCTGGGCTGCCCGTGTGTCGATCTCAGTGAGATAGAACTCGACCCCAAGCTTGTGAAAATCATCCCGAGGCACATCGCGGAGAAGTATAAAGTCATTATCGCGTCGAAAGAAGACAAGAAGATCAACCTGGCGATGGTCAACCCGCTCAACCCGTTTGCCCTCGACGATATAAGAACACTCACCAGTTACGAAGTCGTTCCCATGCTGGCGTCCGAGAGCCAGATACTGGAACATATACATGATGTTTATACATCCGTGAGCACGGCCGACGACATTCTGGACCACATGGACGTCCAGGAAGACGAGGCGATGAAGGCGATCGAGGAAGAAGGCAATCTCTCGACATCCGCGCTACAGGCCGCGGCGGACGAAGCTCCTGTCATTCGGCTCGGCAACTCGATCATAATGCAGGCCTGCAAGGACGGGGCGAGCGACATACATATCGAACCCAGCAAGTCTGCGGTTCGCATCAGGTTCAGGATCGACGGAGTGCTGCATGAAGAAATGAAGTTTCCCCGGAAGCTGCATGCCGCGCTTGTTTCAAGGTTTAAAATCCTGGCCAAGCTGGACATCGCCGAGCGCAGGATACCGCAGGATGGCCGCATACCGCTGAAAGTGGAAGGCAAAGAGGTCGACCTTCGTGTTGCAACATTGCCGACGATCTGGGGCGAAAAAGTCACTATGCGTATTCTTGACAAATCATCTGTCCTCATCGGCCTCGAAAGGCTGGGTTTCTCCTCGGACGATCTGAAAGTGTTCAAGAATATGATTCAGAAACCTTATGGGATTATCTTCGCAACAGGCCCCACAGGTTCCGGCAAAACGACAACCCTTTACGCGGTATTGAATGAACTGAACACTCTTGACAAAAACCTTATATCGATCGAAGACCCGATAGAATACCAGCTGACGGGCGTAGCCCAGGCGCAGGTCAACACTAAGGCGGGTCTTACATTCGCAGGCGGACTTCGAAGTATGTTGAGGCAGGACCCCGACATCGTCATGGTCGGCGAGTTGCGCGACAAGGAGACAGCGGAAGTAGCTGTGCAGGCATCGCTCACGGGGCATCTTGTTCTGGCCACGATTCACGCGAACGACTCGGCCAGCACTATTACACGGCTCTTCCACATGGGCGTGGAACCTTTTCTTGTTTCTTCATCAGTTATCTGTATTCTCGCGCAGCGGCTTGTCAGGAAAATCTGCCCCGAGTGCAAGGTCGACTACACCCCGCCCCCGGAAGCGCTCGAAAGACTGGGTATCCCACCCGGCACGAAACTATATCGCGGCCGCGGCTGCGAGTTCTGCCGCGACACCGGCTATCTTGGCCGGATCGGCGTTTATGAGCTTATGGCGGTCGACGACGAACTGCGCACTCTGATTTCTTATGAATCATCAGCGCCGGCAATAAGGCGAAAAGCGCTTGAACTTGGAATGTATACTTTACAACAGGACGGCATCCGCAAGGTGATCGAAGGTGTAACAAGTATCGAAGAAGTTATGCGGGTTCTGTTCGACGCGTGAGGGGAATATGGCAATAAACAAACCTTCGTCAGGCAGAAAAAAGATGGGCGAACTCCTGATTGAACACGGGATAATTACCCGTGAACAGCTCGACGAGGCGCTGGACGTACAGCGGCATTCAGAAGAGCTGATCGGCAGGATAATGGTCAATCTGGGGTTCCTGAACGAACTTGACGTGCTTAAAATGTACGCGCTCCAACTGGGTGTGCCGTTTGTGGACCTGAGCCGCATGAGGATCATGCCGGTAATCGCAAAATCTCTTCCACCACACATCGCCCAGAAACATAAAGTTATTCCGATAAGCAAAGATAAACAACGTATCGTACTTGCAATGGCGAATCCGCTTAATGTTTTTGCCATAGATGAAATCCAGCTTTCCACAGGCCTGACGGTTACTCCGGTGCTGGCGCATGAAGAGCAATTGCTGCTCGCGGTGCACGCCAACTACGGCGTAGACGAAAGCACCCAGAGGGCCATCGAAAGCCTCCACCAGATGGGTATCGACGCGAACTCGATCGAGGCCATCGAAGACGAACTTGACGAGGACGAAAGGGCGGCGAAAGAACTCGTCGACGATTCGCCTATCGTACGGCTCGTCAACGCCATTATCACACAGGCGATCGACGCGAGGGCAAGCGACATCCACATCGAACCGCTGCGCGAAGAACTCCGCGTCCGCTACCGCATTGACGGTGTTCTGCAGGTCGCGATGACACCGCCGAAAAGAATTCAGCCGGCACTGCTTTCCCGTATAAAAGTTCTTGCAGACCTTAATATCGCCGAAAAACGAGTGCCGCAGGACGGTCGGATAAACCTTCTGGTAAACGGCAAGGAATACGACTTCCGTGTTTCCACATATCCCACGCAGAACGGCGAAAAGATCGTCATGCGTATCCTCGACAAGAGCAGCGTCATGATCGGGCTCAACAGGCTCGGCTTCAGCACCGAGGTGCAGAAGAATTACGAATCGCTTATTCACAGTCCCGTAGGCCTTTTGCTGGTAACCGGACCTACGGGAAGCGGAAAAACTACTACTCTTTATTCAGTTCTCAATCAGCTCAACTCAGTCGACACGCATATCCTGACTGTAGAAGACCCGGTCGAATACATGCTCGAAGGCATCAACCAGATTCAGGTCAATCCGAAAGCGAATGTCAACTTCGCCAACACACTGCGTTCCTTCCTCCGCAACGACCCGGACATCATCATGGTGGGCGAGATTCGAGACAGGGACACAGCCGAAATAGCCATCCAGGCCGCACTCACAGGCCACCTTGTTCTCAGCACGCTCCACACCAACGACGCGCCCAGCGCGGTTACAAGACTTATAGACATGGGTATCGAACCGTTTCTCGTCGCGTCCTCTCTCATAGGCAGCCTCGCGCAACGGCTCACGCGCGTTCTATGCCCCGAATGCAAGGAACCATACAAGCCCACGGAAGTCGAACTCGGCAAACTCAACATACCTGTCGAAGAAGGCAGAAACCTGACATTCTACAGACCTGTCGGCTGCGAATTCTGCCGCGACACAGGCTACAGGGGCAGGATAGGCATTTTCGAACTACTTTCCGTGGACGATCAGTTCAGAGACCTTATTGTGGGAAAAACCAGTTCTGTAACATTGCGTGAAACCGCGATAAAAACAGGCATGGAAACACTGCCTCAGGACGCGACAAAGAAAATAATCCAGGGCATCACATCCGTGGAAGAAGCCTTACGCGTTGTTTATGTTTCATAGCCCCGGCAATCTTTCATCGCAAGAGTCGAGTGTAACATTATGATCCGCGGCATTCTTTTGCAACCGGCTCAGGAAACAAAAAAATATGGCCGAGTATCGTTCCAAAATATTTTTCGACAAGCAGGACCATGAAATACTGGTCATGGTCAACGATATTTTGAATCGTGACAGAACCCATAAAAATCTGAAGAATCTGCTCAACCCATATCTTCACCCACGTGGAATCAAGGAACTGGCAACTTACAGGGAACTGCGCATTGCCTACGCTACAATACATCTTCTCGACACACTCGATGTCGGCACGTCGGCCAGCAGGCTCAGCGCTCTGCGTTCGCTTCGCGACGAGACGCTGCATACTTCGACAAACCAGATGAGAATGAACACGGCGAGGGTGCTGCTCCAGGTGATGAAAGAGCTGCTTCGAGCCCACGGCGATTATCAAAAACAGCTTGAGCTGGCTCACGATTTCAGGATCGCGTTCACAGGAAAACTTCGCGCCGTACGGGCTCTTCTAAGCCGCTATCATCTTCTCGAGATGCCCGAGGAGTGGAACCAGCTTACTTTCGACAGCCATGTGCACGACTCCAACACGAAAGGCCGCAAAACACCGACTCACCTTATCACGGACGCCTGGATCAAGGGGATTCGTTACCTTACCGTCATCTACTACAACAACGTCGAGCCGGAAGCGATAACGGAACTGCTCGAAGCCGCGCGGATAATGGATATATCGGTCGAGATCGGGATAGAGTTCCCGGCGCGTTTCGGCAATAAGTTTGCTTACTTGATATGGACCCCCAGGGGCATCACGGACACAAAAGGATTTCTATCGCTGCTCGAGAACAAAAGAGTGGAAGAGTTCATGCGCGACGGGCAGGATGTCAACGACTACCAGGCGCGGTTCGTGGTGGCTGTATTCGAGAAATTCAACCGAACGCACAGGCTTGATCTCAACAAAACATACGGTATCAATGTCCCCGCGCTTGATTACGGCGAATTTATCGAATTCGTCGGCTCCGGCCAGGTGTCCACCATGCACATGGCCGATTTCTTCCATTCCAGAATGATGGTCGAGATGAAGACCGCGGTTGAAAAACTCCAGGTACGCTACGCGACCGCGTCTCCGAAGGAAAAGGCGGAGATCGAGAAAATGGTGGCGGAAATGAACAGCGTCGAGCCGCGAATGCTCGTCGATAAATATCTCAGACCATCGGTAAACAGAGATATTCCCGATCCCAACGTGCCGCACGATAACCCCGACACGCCTGTGATGCTGAAAATGTCGCCCGCCGCACTCGTGGGCCACCTCGAGAAGCTCCCCTGCACTTGCCGCCTGACTCTCAATCTCAGCAATCTCACGGTCGAGGATATTATTGAACTCCTGTTTGATTGCGAGGGGAAAATTACTCATCTCGAAATATTCAACCTGAAAGATTATATATCAAAAAAATCTCCCGACTATGTTCAGATCGAAAAACTCAGGTGCATCATCAACGAAGGCAATATTGTAAAAATCAAACAGATAATAAGACAATTTATCAAAAAAATGGAATCGTCCGGCGATCCGGGGCAAGAACTTCGTTGCGAAAAGTTCAGAAGCTTCCTTCATAAAATAGAAGACCTTAGAATGTGGTATAAGGACACACCCCTGAAGGCAAGGATGGGAAGCGACTCGGCCGGTCGCATGCGCCATACATACGGCATGGGACTGGCCGTCAAGGAAACCCTGCCCTGGAAGGCGCGGCGGCAGATAGATCACGCTTCGGTTTCTCAGCATTTAATTGTTCCTTTCGGTGTTTCCATAATTAAAAGAACCACCACTTCACCACAACCTAAAGTGGGTGCCAACAGCCGCTTTATCGAGATTGTGCGTCGGCTGCCCGGGTTCGGACGCTTCAAATACAACACTGTGACAAGCTGGCATTTCGAGTACACGGCAAGCTCCGGCAACAACGGGGGGAGTATTGTCACTCTCGGCGGAATCCGTGAAGAAAAAGGAAACGGCCTCAGCCTGAAACAACCGGAAGACACGCGCGCGCGTCAGAAGCCCACGACAAAATATCTGAACACGGGAATAAGAAACGAACTGAAGGTCCTGATAGGGTTCATCCCCGCTTTTTTCACTTTCCTTCTCACAAAAGAATGGTTCTTCCTTAAGTACTTCGGCGCTTTTATCTGGTTCGGGATCACCGGCTTTCGCAATATCATTCAATCCATTCTGGCCGGAAGGGGGCTGAAGCATTACACTCTATTGAAATGGAGCGATTTTGTGCAGTGGGAGCGCGTCGCGGACTCCCTGCTTTACACAGGTTTTTCCGTTCCCCTGCTGGACTTTCTGGTTAAAACACTCCTTTTGGACCGGATGTTCGGGATCAACACATCAAACAATCCGATTGCTCTTTATGCCATAATGGCGCTCGTAAACGGCGTGTATATATCTTCTCATAATGTCTTTCGGGGACTCCCTAAAGAAGCGGCGATAGGAAATTTCTTTCGCAGCATCCTTTCCATTCCGCTCGCCATATTTTTCAACTCGGCATTTGGCGGCATCCTTGCATTCGCGGGAGTACCCGGCATCAATAATATTCTTCAGAAATGGGCGGCGATCATATCAAAACTCGCTTCAGATTGTGTGGCGGCTGTGATCGAGGGCACCGCGGACCGCAAGAACAACATCAAAGCCCGCGTCATCGAGCACAATGACAAACTGGGCGAGATATTCGACACCTACTCACGCATCGAATTGTTATTCCCCGAAAAAGATGTTCTGAAAATGCTGGAATCGCCCAAAGAGTTCCTCATAAATGTAAAAAACGCTGAAAAAGATATAGAAAAGATAACTATCATCAACGCTCTTGATATGCTTTATTTCTGGATGTATCTGCCGAGAGCCAGGATAACGCTGGAATCGCTTATGGGCGAAATGACGGAATGTGAGCGCCGCATAATAACAAGGTCCATGGTGGTTCTATTGCGAAATAAAGAAGTAAGCCAGCTTTTTATCGACGGAATGATCGGCAAGAATTTCTCGCGGGCGCTCGCGTTCTACCTCGACAACTACGAATCTTTTATCGCCGACATGAAAACGCTGGAAAAGAAGTTCGAATCGGCACAGGTCAAATGACCCGGCGATAACCGCTATAGACCAAGGAGAAAAAGAACAGGTGCAAGGAGACATCAGGCGATACATTATGGACATGAATATAGATGGGGTATTTAGTCGTGCCGCTGTAATCTGCATAATATGTGTCGCTTTCCTTTCGACCACTTTATCAGCCTTCGCCGGGCCGGACGGCAAAGACCTGCGCAGGGTAATATCAAATGAGAATCCGCTGTTCGTGTACAGCAGCGTGTATGCAGGCGCGTCTTCCAGCCAACTCCTGAATTTCCGGCGTATGTTACCGGACGATGTCAGGCCGTACTTCGCTGTTCACATAAACCCGAAGAAGGAAGACTCGAAGCAAACGAGGATATGGATCGAAAGCATTCTGGATACGGCGCAGGAACTCGATATGCCGGCGATCATCGAGGTGGAAGGATTCGACAGCCGGAACGACACTCCCATGTCGTACTGGCGGGAACTGTTCGACAGGTATCACGTTCTTATCGGGTTGAACATCTCCGAACTGGGAGCTACGGGTGTTCTGAGCGGCTCCGGAATGGATAACGAGTTTATTGATAAAATGATACAATATATAGATGTAGCCGCTTCAAAAGGCGGCTATTTTATATGGCAGGATATGGGCTATGACTGGCCTTTCCCCAAGAAGCCGCATGTGTTCCTGAAGGCAGGTGCCGACAGAAGGCTTTATGCGAAGTTTGTGGAAGATGGAGACCATATCATACTCGTTCACAAGCATAACGGGAACGGGCGCCGCTCGACAACAGACGCGGCCGCGATCGGGTTCTGGGCGTCGGGCCTGACATCGAACTGGGGAGTGCACAGCGAGGGCTGGTTGTGGTGGGAGGCAGGAAACGAGAGGCTTTTCGGACCGTCCGCCGGATATACCAGAAGTAAGTATCCGTGGAAATCGGTGTTCTCATTCCCCGACGCGCAGTACGGCATGGAGTGGCTCATGGCTGCGGTCGGCGGCGCGACAATATTTTCTCTCGAAACCTACTTCCAGGGCTATTCGTCCTGTAAAGGCGATATGCCGACGCCGGCTTTTGAGAATGTCCTTCTGCCGATGATACGCCTGATTATCAACAACGGAATAATCCCCGGTCGCAAACAGGCGCTTGCAAAAATCAAAGCGGCGTATCAGCCTTTAAAACCAAATGATTATATTTTAAGAAAAGACCTTCTCTTCAAAGGTTTATACGGTGCGGAAAAAAACACTCAAAACGAGTGGCTGCCCTCTACCGGACGCTATTACTACCTGCCCGTTCTGCCTGTTCTCGCAGGCGACGACATCCGGGCGAAATTCCCTTTCGTCTTCAATTCCGACTACTACCGCAAGAATTTTAAGTCGATAAAAAAGAAGCAGTCGTTCTTCAACCGACTTTATCCTGAAACATCAAAAGGCGACTCCTGGATCGTTAATTTCGGCACGTCCTGGTATATTGTCAACCCCAACGAAAATAAGAATGTCACTACTACCTTTGAATTCACGCTGAAAAACGGTGACGGTGCCTCGCTCTCGGGGAGCATCTCGCATCACACTTACGCTGTCGTCGAGGAAAAGCCGGACAGCCTGATCATTCATGTCGGCAACTATATGATAGACTCCGACGCCGATGTATGGGACAACCCGGACTTCCCCGACGATAACCCATGTGAATATGTCGACAAAAGATACATTCCCAACCCGACTGACGATCATTTACGCACGAGCCGTTTCAAAATAACCGGCCTGAACGTGAAAAAACCGGAAATACATGTTGAAATCGGTAAAAACGGAAACTTCGACATCTCCCGCAATAGTAACAACGCGACTATTACTATAAATCACAACGGCACAGCAGAAGTCGTTATTTCGCTCCAGTAAACTTATGCTTTTTTCGATATTATGTGTAAATTTCAGGGAAATGACCTGAATTTGACTGTATTGCTTTAGCAGCAATGATGCGCAAAAAACCTGTATTTATCACAAATATTGATACCCACACCCTCTTAAGTAAACGGTATTGCCTGTAACCCGCTATATTTCAAAAACGCGGGTTAAAAACCGGATCATGTCCAAGGAATACAATTGCCATTTATAAAAACGCACAAGATCAGTTAAAAAGCGTGGAGTTGATGGAAAAACATAAAGATCCCGGCGGCGTCCGACTCTCCCACGGGGTCGCCCCCGAAGTACCATAGGCGCTGGAGGGCTTAACTTCTGTGTTCGGTATGGGAACAGGTGTGGCCCCTCTGCTATTGCCACCGGGATCTTTATATCTTCTCTGTGTCGAAAAGGTCCTGGTTGTTCTATTCAGTTTTAAAGGTTCAGCGAAGCTGCCGGCGCGCGGGCCTTGTGTGCCGGGCCCTGGAAAGTACATAGTGGAAGCATTGAGGTTATTGGTGAAGTATGATGTGGGAACCTGATGTTCCCTGTATTGAGAACAAAAGGTCAAGCTATCGGCCTATTAGTACCGGTCCGCTGAGGGCCTTTCAACCCTTACACTCCCGGCCTATCTACCTTGTAGTCTTCAAGGGGCCTCCCGCACAAATGTGCATGGAGATCTA
This sequence comes from bacterium, assembly GCA_024278215.1. Taxonomy (GTDB): domain Bacteria; phylum UBP15; class UBA6099; order UBA6099; family JAJRTR01; genus JAJRTR01. Next base: position 12,776 of record JAJRTR010000015.1, on the reverse strand, counting down.
TTCTTGAGGTGGGCTTCGTGCTTAGATGCTTTCAGCGCTTATCCCTTCCCGACGTAGCTACTCTGCTATGCCGCTGGCGCGACAACAGATCCACCATAGGTCAGTCCATCCCGGTCCTCTCGTACTAGGGACAGCTCCTCTCAAATCTCCAACGCCCGCGAAGGATAGGGACCGAACTGTCTCACGACGTTCTGAACCCAGCTCGCGTACCACTTTAATGGGCGAACAGCCCAACCCTTGGGACCTTATTCAGCCCCAGGATGTGACGAGCCGACATCGAGGTGCCAAACCTCCCCGTCGATGTGAACTCTTGGGGGAGATAAGCCTGTTGTCCCCGGGGTAACTTTTATCCGTTGAGCGACGGCCTTTCCACACAGTGCCGCCGGATCACTAGGTCCGTCTTTCGACTCTGCTCGACATGTCTGTCTCACAGTCAGGCACCCTTATGCCCTTACACTCGATGCACGATTTCCGACCGTGCTGAGGGTACCTTTGAGCGCCTCCGTTACCTTTTAGGAGGCGACCGCCCCAGTCAAACTGCCCACCAGACACTGTCCCGCACCCGGATTACGGCGTGGGGTTAGAATTTCGACATATCAAGGGTGGTATTCCAAGGGTGGCTCTGAGAAACCTGACGACCTCTCTTCAATGCCTCCCACCTATCCTGTACATGATAAACCAAAACCCAATGCCAAGCTGCAGTAAAGCTCCACGGGGTCTTTCCGTCCATTCGCGGGTAACTCGCATCTTCACGAGTATTGCAATTTCACCGAATCCCCCTTTGAGACAGCGCCCAAATCGTTACGCCATTCGTGCAGGTCGGAACTTACCCGACAAGGAATTTCGCTACCTTAGGACCGTTATAGTTACGGCCGCCGTTCACCGGGGCTTCAGTCGTGGGCTTCGCCGAAGCTAACTCACTTCCTTAACCTTCCGGCACCGGGCAGGCGTCAGTCTATATACATCAGCTTACGCTTTGGCATAGACCTGTGTTTTTGATAAACAGTCGCTTGGGCCTTTTCACTGCGGCCCCCTCGGGCTATGCCGGACGGCTTTGACACCGCCGACGACCCTACCGGGGCACTCCTTCTCCCGAAGTTACGGAGTTAATTTGCCGAGTTCCTTAAAGGGGGTTCATTCGATCGCCTTGGGATTCTCTCCCTGTCTACCTGTGTCGGTTTGCGGTACGGTCACCCGTATGTCTCCCTAGAGAGTTTTCCTGGCGGCATGGGATCAACCAGTTCCCGAATTCCGAGGAATTCGGTCCTTAACGCCTTTCAGGCTATGTGGGGGAATGCATTTCACACGCCCCCGCCCTACGGGTTTGAACACACACTTCCATCCGTGTGCTGGCCTACCCTTCCGCGTCGTCCCATCGGTAATAACGTCATACAGGTGGTGCAGGAATATTGACCTGCTCGCCATCGCCTACGCCTTTCGGCCTCGGCTTAGGACCGACTAACCCTGGGGGGACGAGCCTTGCCCAGGAAACCTTAGACTTTCGGCGGATGAGATTCTCACTCATCTCTCGCTACTCATTCCGGCATGTTCACTTCCATACCCTCCAGCAGTCCTTTCGGTCTACCTTCAGTCGAGTATGGAACGCTCCCCTACCACTATACGTTGTCGCAACAACGCATAATCCGCGGCTTCGGTGATAGACTTAGCCCCGTTAAATTTTCGGCGCAGAATCACTTGACCAGTGAGCTGTTACGCACTCTTTAAATGGTGGCTGCTTCTAAGCCAACATCCTGGTTGTCTCAGTAACTCAACATCCTTTCCCACTCAGTCTATCCTTAGGGACCTTAGCCGGCGGTCTGGGCTGTTTCCCTTTCGACTACGGAGCTTATCCCTCGCAGTCTCACTCCCATGATAGAGGCTTGCGGCATTCGGAGTTTGATTGGGTTTGGTAACCTTGTAGGGCCCCTAGTCCATTCAGTGCTCTACCTCCGCAAGCTATAACATGAGGCTGTACGTAAATACATTTCGGGGAGAACCAGCTATCTCCAAGCTCGATTAGCTTTTCACCGCTATCCACAGCTCATCCAAATCCTTTTCAACGAATATTGGTTCGGTCCTTCACATGGTCTTACCCATGCTTCAACCTGGCCATGGATAGATCGCTTGGTTTCGGGTCTACGGCATACAACTGTGTCGCCCTGTTCAGACTCGCTTTCGCTACGGCTCCGGGTCTTAACCCCTTAACCTTGCTGCATACCGTAAGTCGCCGGATCATTCTACAAAAGGCACGCCGTCAGGCATTCACCCGCCCGAAAGCGGGGCATAGCCCTCCGACATCTTGTAAGCGCACGGCTTCAGGTACTATTTCACTCCCCTAAAAGGGGTACTTTTCACCTTTCCCTCACGGTACTGGTTCACTATCGGTTACCGGGTAGTATTTAGCCTTGGAAGGTGGTCCTCCCAGCTTCCCACGGGATTTCTCGAGTCCCGTGGTACTCAGGAACAGTGATCGGAAGCCATCGTCTTTTTCGCACACGGGGCTTTCACCCTCTGCGGCTCGGCTTTCCAGCACGATTGCACTAAAGAGATGGTTTGTAACTTCCGGGCCCGTCCGCAACCGGACCGCACTCTGTCCTACAACCCCTGAAAGGCAACGCCTGCGGGCTTGACATCTTTCAGGTTTGGGCTGTTCCCTCTTCGCTCGCCGCTACTAAGGGAATATCGTTTGATTTCTGTTACGCGGGGTACTAAGATGTTTCAGTTCCCCCACTTCTCTTCCTCCGGGCTATGTATTCACCCGGTGATGACGGGACATTACTCCCGCCGGGTTTCCCCATTCGGAAATCGCCGGATCTAAGGATGCTCGCTCCTCCCCGACGCTTATCGCAGCCTGCCACGTCCTTCATCGACTCCCGGTACCAAGGCATCCACCGTGCGCCCTTAATCGCTTGACCCAAATTAAAGGCAAATCTTACAATTCAAATAAAATCAGCAATACCTCATGAAGTCAACAAGTTACATTATTCCTTAACTTTGTTGGCTTTCACTTCTCACTATGTACTTTTCAAGGTCCAGCCGCCCGGGCGCCCCTTCGCGCCAACCGGACGAAATTTATATTCATCCATCAAAAAAGCCCCGTTCTCCGGGGCCTTGATCTCACAATAGCTCAAGCCCTGAAGCTTTACGTCCTGCTCTCGATTGTGCTTTTAAACTTCAGTATGCCTTCCAAGTTATTCCCATTTGACAGTTTTTTGTGTCCTAAAGAATATTCTACAGCTTGTTAGCGCTTATGTCAATACTTTCAAATTTATTTTTTTTGATCCCTGTCTCTATCTTCTCTTCAGCCCCTGCCGCCGGCGCTCTCTTTCCCGCGCCGCCCTTCTCCAAGCCCTGCATATTATAAGCCTTTCGATTCACTTGTAAAGAGGTTTCTTAAAATATATTGGAAAAACTGCCTTACCCTCCGAAACTCCGCATAATACCTCAATTCGCATCCCTTTATTGCACTGTTGTTTTAAAATCCCTGAAATTTCACGGAATAGCTTGAAAGTTATGGGCATATGCTTATAATAGAAGTCGGGAGCGGGAAGGAACACACTGATTATGCCGAGGCCTAAGGGATTCAGAAGAGTGGCTGGAGCCCCGATTTGCGAGCTCTACAAGCCTGCCGGTGTGCCTGCCTCGCAACTTGGTGAGATAGTGCTCGAACTCGACGAGATGGAGGCCATCAGGCTGGCGGACGCTGAAGGGATGTATCATGTCGAGGCTGCGCGGGTTATGCACGTGTCGCGGCAGACGTTCGGCAGGATACTGGAGTCGGGCAGGCGCAAAGTGGCAAATGCCCTGACACGGGGGCTCGCGCTGAGAATAAAGGGAGGCAGGGTAAAAATGGCGGATATGAGAGTGTTCAGATGCAGAACTTGCAATAGTACGTGGGATGAGCCTTTCGGAACCGGAAGGCCGGAGAAGTGCCCTGAGTGTGGAGGGGGCGACTTTATGAGGGAAGACGGCGGGCCTGGAACGGGCGGTGGAGGACAGGGCGGAGCAGGTCGCGGGCAGGGCCGCGGCGGAGCGAAGGGTGGCGGCGGAAGGTGCGGAGGCCGCGGCGGACGGCGCGGCGGCGGCAGGCAGAGTGGTTTCTGAACAGATATTATTTAAACCTGACGGGTGCAAGATGAACTATGGAGAGATTTACTGTGGGAAGCAGGGCATTTCACATCCCCTGGTGGCTCCATGCAGCCATGTGTGGAGCCATTCGGCAGATATTTTCGTTACGGCGAATTCATTTTATAAACCATCACATTTTTCCGGGACGCACAACCTGCCCGATCCGGCAGGTTGTGCGTTTCCCGCGGGATACGAAAGGGAAGGGAGGGGAGAATTATGCCGGGATTTGACAGGAGAGGACCACTGGGAAGAGGTCCGGGAACAGGTCGTGGAATGGGCGGCTGCCTGACGGGTATTGGCCGCAGACAGACGAACACGCCGCTGGGACCCGGGCGCGGTGCGCGGCAGGACGGCGGGCTGCTGGGCGGACTTGGCCGGGGCGCGGGCCGTGGAGCCGGGCGCGGCGGTGTGCTTGGCATTGGCCGCCGAAAGGGTCGCAGGGGTATTTTCTGATCGAAGAATGTATCTTTAAAATTATAGTATTAAAGGGAGGTGTAGAGAGATGCCGGGATTCGATGGAACAGGACCACAGGGCGCCGGTTCGATGACGGGCCGTGGCATGGGCTATTGCGGTGCGGGCGCCGGGCTGACAGGGCCGGTGTACGGTCGGGGACGCGGCGGGCTCCCCCGCGGTGGCGGACGCGGTTTCGGGTTCGGCGGCGGTCGTGGAATGGGCCGGGGCGCAGGTGGCGGACGCAGGTTCGGCGGTCTGGGTTATGCTGCACCGGGTTATGCCGCACCGGGGCCGCAGGTGGAAAAAGAAATGCTCGCGGACGAAGTGAGTGCGCTCGAGGCGCGGCTCGACGAGATCCGTCGGCGCGTTGCCGAACTGGACGATACGAAAGATTAACCCGCATATTTCACAAATGCAGGTTAACCCACCGCCGGAATTGCTTACCGGCACGGGCTGAAAAGGATTCAAGCAATGGTGTTCGGGCGGTCCGGGGGCGCAAACTCCCGGGCTGTCCTCTCTTTCCAGGCTCTTATGGGAGGTCGCTTGGTGGTATGGCGAAGTTGTGGGCGCGGGCACATTCATACCGGGCGTTCCCTCCGGCGATAATGGGAATGATAAACAATAGTGGAAACGAATATAAAACACTAAGGAGAACACGAGATGAAGATAGCGATAACAGCTACAGGCAATTCGTTGCAGGGACCTGTGGAACAGCGGTTCGGGCGGGCGCCGGGATTCATTATTTATGATACGGAAACGAAAGAATCCAAATATGTCGATAATAAGCAGAACCTGAACGCGATGCAGGGTGCCGGGATTCAGTCGGGCCGCGCTGTCGCCGACCAGGGTGCCGGGGCTGTGCTCACAGGCCATGTAGGCCCCAAGGCGTTCGCCACGCTCGATGCGGCAAAGATAAAAGTCTATTCGAATGTGACGGGTACGATAGAGGAAGCGATTAAGAAATTCGAGGCGGGAGAGCTCGAACACACAGGTTCGGCCGATGTCGAAGGGCACTGGATGTGAACTGGAAGGGAACTCGCTGTGTCAGGTAAAAACGGTTCGATAACAATAGCGGTAGCCAGCGGCAAGGGAGGCACGGGAAAGACGACTGTGTCGACGGCGCTTGCGCGGGCGGCGCATAAAGAGGGCAGAAAAGTGACGATGCTGGACTGCGATGTCGAGGAACCTAATTCGCACATATTTCTTAAACCGCGAATGGAGGATAAGTGGCAGGTCAGCATTACTGTGCCGGAAGTAAACAAGGAGAAATGCACAGCGTGCGGCGAGTGCGGGAAGATATGTGCGTTCAGCGCGATAATCGTGCTGGGCGAAAGCGCGATGACGTTTCCCGAGCTGTGCCACTCATGCGGCGGTTGCTGGAAAGTGTGTCCGGAAGACGCGCTCGGCGAGATAAAGCGCGAGATCGGTATGCTACGGACAGGGAAAGGGCTCGGCGGCATTCCATTTATATACGGCAGTGTGCGAATAGGCGAAGCGATGGGTGTTCCGCTGATCCGGCAGGTCAAAGAATATATCGACAGGGACGGCGGCCTGACGATAATCGACGCGCCGCCCGGTACATCCTGCCCAGCTATCGAGTCGGTGCGCGGCAGCGATTTCGTGCTGCTCGTGACGGAGCCGACACCTTTCGGGCTCAACGACCTGAAACTGGCCGTCGAGATGGTGCGGGTGCTGGGCATCGAGTCGGGTGTTGTGATCAACCGTTGCGATGTGGGCGACAACAAAGTGCGGGAATACTGCGCCGCGGAAGGAGTGCCCGTGTTGCTGGAAATACCCGACGACAGGCGTGTGGCCGAAGCCTATTCGCGGGGCGAGCTGCCTTTCGAGGCGCTGCCCGACCTTGAAAAGAAATTGAGCGATTTGCTTGGCGACATATTGGAAATAACGTCGAAAAGCAAGGAAACGGCGGCTAACAAATGAAAGAACTTGTTGTTATAAGTGGAAAAGGTGGTACGGGAAAGACAAGTATAGTATCGTCGTTCGCGGCACTGGCTGAAAATGCCGTGCTGGCGGATTGTGATGTGGACGCCGCCGATCTTCACCTGATATTGCAGCCGGAGATAAGACAGCGCACCGACTTCAGCGGAGGCCGGGCGGCAAGAATCGTGGCGGACAAATGTGTCGCGTGCGGCGAGTGCTTCGAGTTGTGCCGCTTCAGGGCGATCCTGGAGCCGGACGGCGACAGGGAGAAGTACGAGGTCGACCCCATCGGGTGCGAAGGCTGCGGCGTCTGCTACCATTTCTGTGAAGCGGGCGCGATACTGTTCGAGGATGTCGTTAACGGTGAATTGTTCATATCGGACACGCGACGCGGCCCGATGGTGCACGCGAAACTGGGCGTGGCCGAGGAGAATTCCGGGAAACTGGTGAGCCTTGTCAGGAAGAAAGCGCGTGAGATCGCCGAACGCGACGGGCGCGACATGATAATAGTGGACGGATCCCCCGGCATAGGCTGTCCCGTAATAGCATCTATAACCGGAGCCGACGAGTTGCTGATAATCACCGAGCCGACGATGTCCGGCGCACACGATCTCGAGCGAGTCGCCGGCCTGGCAAAGCACTTCGAGGTTCCCGCCTTCGTATGCATCAACAAGTACGACCTGAATGCGGAAATGGCTGAAAAGATCGCCGCCGAAAGCGGGAAAAACGGTGCGCCGGTTATCGGCAGGATACCCTACGACCGTGCTGTGACTTATGCCCAGGTCGAAGGAAAAAGCATAATAGAGTACGGTGCCGGCGCTGTCGCCGAAGAGATAAGGAATATCTGGTCACGCCTGGCGAACGGCGCGCGGGAGAATTGACGGCGCTGCCTGCCGTAACGGGTACGGCCCGTCACCCGGATTGCCTGGTGGTTGTCCGGTTCAAACCACTCGTATTTATGTGCCCAAATCGCTTTTGCCCGGGCATGAATGCGACAACCATACATTAAGATGCACGACACGCACAAACCTGTTTGGGCTTGTTCCGGCAATAATAAAAGGATTTAAAAAGGAGACAGTAGAATGCCTATCTATGAGTACAAATGCAGGGATTGCGGTCATCAGTACGACTATCTGCACGTATCGAGCGAAGACGACGCGCCGGTTTGCCCGGAATGCGGTTCGACGGCTTCAGACCGTGTTATGTCCACATTCAGTGTCGGCACACTGAAGTCGTTCGGGGGCGGACAGACATGTTGCGGCGCGAGCGACCCGTCGCAAAACAGTTCGTGCGCCGGGCCCGGCTCGTGTTGTTCGTCAGGCAGATGAATGCGGAATAGAATCAGTGCCATAACGAAAACCCTAACCCGCATGTTTCACCAATGCGGGTTAAAATCGGGAGAATGCCTGTAATACAAGGCGTGGCAAGTGAGTGGTGAGGAAGCAGCCGGCCAGCCGACCTCTTACGCAAAATGCAGGTATGTGACCGATCCCGAATCGCAGCCGCAACGCAGTAAAATAGGCGTTATTGCGATTTTCCGGATTTCTTTTCGAGAAATCCGGGCTAAAAGGCCTATTGTCATGTCAACAAAGAAAAGACATTAGACGAGTTAGCGTATAAACGATAAAAGGACAGGGTCACCGTACCCCGCCTAAACTTGTGCCTGTAAAAACCGTTTTCGCGAGAAATATGCTCAGGCGGGGTACGGTGACCCCGCCCTTGCGCATTTACAAGTGTGACGCGACACCAGGGGCATACCCGGAAACGTTTAGGAGTGAAACGACTGTGTCGTTGCATATACGGGGACTGTATACTTACTGAACGAAAACCCCGTAAGGACTATGGATAAAGGAATAACTGGCGAAAAGAATGAAAAGTTACAATAATAATAAGCAGAGAGGTGAGAAACATGAGAGTAGCTGTACCGGTAGCTGAAGAGAGACTTTGCATGCACTTCGGACATTGTGAGACATTTTCCGTGTTCAACGTGGAGGATGGAAAAATCGTGGGAAGCGAGAAACTCACACCGCCGCCGCATGAGCCGGGTGTCATCCCCAAATTTCTCAACGAGAATAATGTCGACGTAATACTCGCGGGCGGTATGGGCCAAAAAGCAGTACAGTTCTTCGATCAGTTCGGCATAAAGGTAGTTATCGGAGCACCGTCGATAGAACCCGAAGAAGCTGTGAAGCAATATATGGACGGCACGCTGGAGACCGGCTCGAACGTCTGCGACCACTGAGAGCGGCGCAAAGCCGGTAACGTCTGTACAAACAGTTTCCGCATAATATATGCTTAAGCTGGATACGGCGATCCTGCCATTGTCTGCTCTTCATACGTCAACAAAAAGGAGCCAATTGCAAAATTATGTTCGTAGCGAGGTCGAGCGAAATTGTTCGGAGCAAGGAGGAGGTGTAAAATACTCACAGGCGTACTCGTAGAGTACGTCGAGGACGTTTTTGTGCCGACAACGCAGCTATGGACAATAGCAGCCGACTGCAGCAGAATCAGAATTTTGCAATTGGCTCAAAGTTGACATGAAAGTAATATTCCCTGAGCGAAGCGGATCGAGGGTGAAAGATTATATCCTTCGACAAGCTCAGAAAATATATTTGTCCAGCGAGGTATTTATGCGAATGTCTATGAGCTTGAGATCAATTTGCTTTGTCTTCGCCGTCGCAATTACGGCTTTCATGGCAGCCAGCTGTTCCGGCCCCGAAAAGGAAGCAGCCGCGCCGAAAGAAAAAACCGCTTTTACACTTCCCGACGAGAAAAGTTTGCCGGCCACAAGCGGAATAGGTTGGCTCGAATGGGGCGAAAAGGCTTTCGACAAAGCCGTCGCCGGCAACAGAGCAATATTGCTTTATGTCAACGACGAATTCAGCCTCGAAGCGCGAACGACGGAGAAAAACTTCTTCGATAATCCTGAAGTGGCGGAGAAAATCAAAGGTTATGTGCCTGTCAGGGTCTACAACAGGAGCCTCCCTTATGTAGAGGAATGTTATGGGACAGGCCTGAAAGTGATTTCGCAAGAAGGAATAATCATCGCGGACGTGGATGTTCACGACGTGTCTTCGCTTCCCGCAAGCAGTGAAATTGATGGAAATGTTGTAGGCGATAAATGCCCCGTTGTCACCGCAAAATTGAAAAAACAACAAAAAGAGCCCGCAAAAAAAGATGAATTGAAAAAGTTTCTTAATAAAGAAATAAAGGACTTTGATCCCGACACGATCAGGCTGCCCGCGACCGACAGGATTATGTACTATCTCATAGCTGCGAGAATAACAAAAGAGGATATCTACAAAAAACTCGCCGATGAAATGACGGAGAAACTCGATAATATACTGGACACGCAATGGGGCGGCGTGTTCGACGGCCCGAAAAACTACGAGAAGCACCTCGAAACCAACGCGGCGGCAATCGATGCGTCCGTAATGTATGCGGGTGCGACAGGTGGCAAAACGGCCATTGCCGCTGAGGCCGTCAGGTATATAGGAGACTTCCTTTCCGGCGCGGGCGGCGGTATCTTCGGTGGTCAGGCCGACGGTATGGAAAGTGGCGGCAAAACGATTTCAGGAAAAGATTTCTTCACAAAATGGGGTGGCGAACGAGATAAGTTCGGGATGCCCGAAAGAGACAGAAACATATACACCGTCTCGAATTCAATGTATGCCGGCGCGATGTTCCGGGCCGCGGATTTCTACAACCGCCCGGCATGGCGCAAGAGAGCGCTGAAGACTGCACAGTGGCTGCGCGAAAAGCAATTCGACGAAGTTCGAGGCGCGCCGGTTTTTGTTGACGACAACAGAGGCTCCGCCTACGGCTTGCTTAAGAGCAATACATATCTGCTCCGCGCATATCTCGACACATACAGCGGCACAGGCGATTCCGCGTGGCTGGAACGCGCGCGGAAACTCGCGGCGTTTATAGAACAAAAATTCGGAGACCCGGATAACGGCGGCTATTTCTACGGCGACACCGGCGACGGCATAACCGGCGAAACACTCGCAAAATATAAACCACTCGAAGGGAACTCCGTAATGGCCGCCGAATTAGTGAGGCTCTATTACATAACTTTGCGCGAAGAGTATCTCGAACGCGCGGCGGCGGCGCTGGGTGCCGTGCGGGGCCGTGTTGCCGATACGAAACGAATAAAAGCCAATGAGTATTTCCAGTACATTCGCGCGGCCTACGCATTCTCTTTTTATCCGCTCAATATAGCGGTTGTTGGTCCGGTGGACGATGCGGCGACACAGGAATTGAGGCGGCAGGCGGCTCGATTCTACGAGCCGAATAAAGTTTTAATGGTTCTCGCCCCCGGTCGCGACAAAGCTCTTTTCGAGGTCCATCCCTACAGCCCGCGCCCCGAACCCACGATGTTCGCATGTGTCGGCACAGCATGTTCGATGCCGGTTGACGATCCGCAAAATGTGCAGAATCATCTCAAACAATTCGTCGATAGATATATGGACGACGATGACGGCGGTTTGCTGAAATTACAAAAACTGCAATAGAGCCAATTTCAATATTATGTTCGAAGCGAGGTCGAACGAAATTTTTCAGAAGCAAGGCGGAGTTGCAAAATCCCCGCAGGCGTACTTGTAGAGTACGTCGAGGAAGATTTTGTGCCGACAACGCAGCTGTTGACAATTGCAGCCGACCACAGCCGAAACAGAATCTTGCAATTGGCTCAATAATTGAAAACGCAAACGCCGCACACATACGAACATGTGTGCGGCGCCTTGTATTATGGGCTAACTTGCGATTTCTTACCCGAACTGGTGAAATGTGCGGGTTATCATCAGGAATAATACGGCTCGATCATACAACCACTTTTGCTCTCTCTTGTCGAACTCACCATTCGAGGTCTTCGTCTTCGCCTTTCAATTCAGCGAGGCGGCGCTCGATGATCTTCTGCTTGTTTTTCTCGCGGCGTTCGATATCCCGTTTGATGCTGCTCAGTTCACTCTCGAGTTCCCTGACATCGAGTTTCTGTAGTCTGAGCTTCTCGTCGAACAACTGATCGAGCAAAACCATAAGTTTTTTATTTATCGACTGCTTCTCGACTTCTGTTTTTGCCGTTCTGTACAGTCCAGTCAGGCGGCGCTCCTCTTTTTCGAGATCAGCCTGTTTTTTGCTTTCGTTATAGTACTCCGGGTCGTGTTGCTTCATATCTTCAAGGTCGCGCTGTTCGAATATCCAGTCGGCGACAAGTTCTGTATAGTACTCTTCATCGTCTTTCTTTATAAGCAGCAAGGCGGCGTAATAATCGGGTTCGTCTTTTTTTATCGTCTCGACCGCCTGCTTGAAATCCTGTACGCTGATCTCCCATTCGGGCAGCAGGTCCTGCGCGCAGGCGCAAATGCTCATCGCACCGATTATCAGCGCTGCTGCTAATAATATCATTGTTGGCTTTGTTATTGTTCTCATCTTAATATCCCTCCGAAAAATTTTTTCAGGAATCTTTTTGCCGATCTGAAAGTCGACATATTTTTTCTTACAGCACGATAAGGGACTACACATCGTTTCCGACATCCTGTTTGAGTGAGCGCATGTCTCTGCGCAGGCGTCGCAGGGAACTGTCGATGGCGTCGCGGCATCGTGCCCTTCGCGCCGCGCCCGGCGCTAAGGCGACCCTTTCGGACGCGCCGAGTTGCGATTTCATATTGCGCAGCCGGGTTTCGAGCCCCGGCTTTTTCAGTTTATGTTTTATTTCCCGTCTCTCATTCATTCGCGCGAGCCGGGCGTCTATTCTTTCCAGCGGTTCCGAGATATCGCTTTCCCAGGAAAGCGATTCAGTGCTGGCTGCATATTCGGTCACACGCGGAGGTGCGGACGGCCTGTCCTGGATAAGGAAAACATAAGCGGTTGTTACAATCGCGAAAAGCAAACAAGCGGCGGCGGCGGCCACAAATGTTTTTGTGCGAAACCGACGCGCCGTAATTGCCGGGGACGACTGCCTGATGAATCCCGCAGCGGTCTTGCGTGCGTTCCATCTGATGCGTTCCGAAGTCTGTAGGGATATCGCCGGTTCCGTTATTGACTCTGCTACGGCGTCGTGCACGACGCGCAGCTCTTCGAGTTCCGCCGCGCAGGCTGCGCAGCCGGCGATGTGTTTCTCGAGTTTCATCTTTTCGGGATCGTCGAGTTCGCCGTATATGTAGAGGATCAGGTCCCCGCTGTATTCGTCGCACTTTTTCATAATGTTTCCTTTTTATCCGTTCACAGGTAACTGTTCGCAATGGAACATCTG
>JAJRTR010000014.1 GCA_024278215.1 bacterium | reverse complement strand
TATCACCGAAGAACGCAAGCGGCCGCGTGTTTTTCAACTGGTATTTGAATGAAAAGATATTTGATTTTCGTTCTGTCTGAGCGCCGGCGGGAAGCGCGACAGGCGAGTCGAGTTCCGAGTTGAGCAGTGTGAAAGCCACTTCGATGTCGTCGCCGAGTCCGTAAGTGATCCCGAACCCGAGGTCCCTGAACATCGTTTCGTCCGAGTCGGAGTCCGTATAGACGAAATGGACCGAACTTGCGCCTTTCTTAAATGTATCCGCCGTAGGCATATATATCAGGCCGGTGAGGCCGTATCCGGCGGGCCGCACGGAACCAAGCGGAGCGAGCGCCTTGCTTTTCTCGACGGCTTTCAGGTCGAGCACAGGTTTTTCTTCCGGCTTCTCCGCCCTTTTCTCTTCTACGGCATCTTTCCTTCTCGAAACACGTTTTCGTGTTTTCTTCTTTGTTTCCTGCTCTTCCTTTGCTTCCTTGCGTCTTTTCGAACGCGACGAAGTTTTCGCACCGCTTTCTTTCTTCACTTCCTTTTCTTCATTGTCATCGCTCGTGGTGGAACGTCGCGACCGTTTTTCCGCCTTTTTTTCAGCAGGTTTTTCCTTTTCTTTTTCCACCTTTGCGGGGGCACCCTTTTTCGTGCGTTTTGCAAGGTCCATTTCCCGGACATCGCCGTCAATGAGTTCGGCGTAAGAGAAAAGGTTTTTCACACGTATCGTCCTTATGTGGCCGACTACGTCGCCGCCCCTTGTCACTTCGAATTCATCGCCGATGCCGATGCCTTTTTTCGCGCCCGCGTAAAGCATGATCGTGCCGTCGTCCAGCACGACATTGATCCTCGCTGTGAGGTCTGCCGCGCAGGCGGCACCCGCAAGTAGTATTACAATTGCTGTCAGCAATCCGGCACTTCTGAAATGTCTCAACCGGACGCCTCCTCTCATCTTCCCGGCTTGTTGCGGATTCGGCAACAGATTCCGAGCAACAAATTTACTTATTGAGCCTATTGCATATCACAATATAATATTTGAAAAATGCAACTTGTGCCAGTATAAACAACTAAATTGTATTCAACCGGTATGTTTTTGCCGGCTGCCTGCTGCTCCGGCGATACACCATCACTTACCAGAGCCTATTGCAAAATTCCGATTCTGCTGCGGTCGGCTGCTATTGTCCATAGCTGCGTTGTCGGCACAAAATCGTCCTCGACGTACTCTACAAGTACGCCTGCGAGGATTTTACACCTCCGCCTTGCTCCGAACAATTTCGATCGACCTCGCTACGAACATAATTTTGCAATTGACTTACCATACTATCCTGTTCGCAGAGTAATTTTTCAGTATCCCCGTCCGGTCGATAAATTCAATGGTGATGCCCACAGGTTCGAACTGACACTTATTTTTTATCTGTGTTGCGATCCTCGGCCCGGCGAGTATTTCGTCGAACGCGGCGACACGCTGAAGTTCGCGCGCCATGAATACCGCGTCGCCGGAAACCATAAATTTTCCCTCCAGATGCTCCGTCACAGGGAACCCGGCGCAGACCGGGCCGAGCGCGAGTCCGAGCGAAAGACCGATCGCAGGCAATCCCTGCCGCGCGAGTTGTTCGTTGATTGTCGCGAGACGCCGCATTATCGCCGTCGCGGCTCCGGCAGCCGAAGCAGCGAACCATTCATCTTTATACGGCAATCCGAAATATGCCGTCACTCCCGCGCCCGTCACCTCGCCGATGCAGCCGCCGTATTCGGTGACGATGACGGGGATGATGTCGCCGAGATAGGCCTGCAACAACGAGACGACCCTGTCAGGCGGAATCTCGCGAACTGTAGATGAGAAATTCCTGATACCGCAGTCGAGGACGACGATCTCCTCTCGAACACCCCTGATAAGCTGCCTCATGCGCGGTTCATCCGCCAAAATACGGCTGAAAACATCACGCGAGCAATGTTCCCTGAAAAAGATCAGGCACGGATCATCCGTTTTCTTGATCTTTGGGCGCTGCTGCACATACTGGTGTTTGAGTGCGGCATCCCTAGCCATATCTTTATATGTAGGCGCCTCGGGTTCTACCATTTCCGGCGGTGGCTGCTGCCGCGCCTCTTCAGCTTCCGGCACAATCTCGCTGTCGGAATCACTGTTCACCTGCTCTCCCAACTGGTATTGCTGCAATATCTTTTCCGCTTGCACGAACTCCTTCTGCGCGAGCTTTTCTTTCAACTGCTTGAGCTTCGCCCTGTTCCTGGCGGAGTCGAATAGTTTGTCCATCGGTGGTCTTTTTTCCATACCGTTCACCACACTGTTCCGGATTCAAATAAAAATCCCGGCTATGATCCCGGAAATTCGGTTGTCCTGCAAAAAACGCACAGGATCAGTATAAATCCAAATACACACCGGTATCAACACTCACCCATAATTGATTCCGTAGCAAATGGACAGTACATCGTCGAAATGGGCAGGGCGCTGAGATTTATAAAAATCCACTTTTATGTCGCACAACCAATGGTATCATTATAATAGAGCCAATTGGCTCAATAGAATTACCGCTGACTATGTGCTATTATTGTTGGAACGTATGAAAATGATCTTTGTGAAAAAAATACATACAAAACGAGAACCTGTTTCATTATGCCGGGGGTCGGAACAAAACCGTTTGCGGAGATGTCGAACAGGATTGCGGGAGACACTCTGAATATATGAAACTGGGCTGTAGTTCGATGTCGTACAGGCGCTGTTTTGAGAGCGGCGAGCTGGATTTATTGCAGTGGATGGCCCTGTGTGCGAAAGACCTCAAGGTCGGCGGAATCTCCATAGCCGATCAGCATCTTTTCAGCCTCGACGAGGATTATCTCCAGACAGTGAAACGTATTGCGGTGGACCTCCACCTGACGATTTCGGCGATTTCCCTGGATACGGATTTCGGCCTCGATTCGGACGAGGCGAGGAACGGGGAGATGGAGAAGATCGAGCTGGTATGCGGTGTGGCCGCGGTGCTGGGCGCGCCCGTTGTGTGCATGTCCGCCGGAACGCCGGCCTACAACAGGCATGAGCAGTGGGACGAGATGATACGCTGCATGCAGGTGGCGTGCATGATGGGCGAGCGCTACGGTGTGGTGCTCGGGATGGTGAACGGCGGCAGGGGCGCGTTCGTGGAGTCTTACGGCGATGTGGACCGGATAGTGCATGAGGTGGGTTCGGAATGGCTGCGGCTGAATCTGCGTACCGACGCTTTCACGGACGATATGAAATCAATTGAAAAAAGCACGCTTTATACAGTGCATACTCACGCCGTTATGACGGGCGCGGAGACGGAGCCCGGTGGCGGCTATTTCGATTTCGGCAGGTATGCGAAGATAATAAAGGAACTGAATTACCGCGGTTTCATTGCGGTGGAATATGCAGGCGAGGGAGACGAAAAAGAGGCGGCGCCGAAGTGCGTCGAGTACCTGCGCGGAGTTCTCGCCGGTTGACGGAGTAAAAGATGCGACGAATTTATACATTATTATTTGCGGTGTTTGCGGCGCTGTCTGTTGCCGTGTGCGCGGCGGCGCTCGAGGTGATGCCGGTAGACGCGATCGAACCGGGCATGATCGGCACCGGCTACAGTGTTTTCAGCGGCACGCAACCTGAAAAATTCAAGGCCACCATAATCGATATTATGCCGAACGCGATTGCCGGACACGACCTGATACTCGCCCGGCTATCCGGCGCGAATCTCGAATTTACAGGCATTATAGCTGGAATGAGCGGCAGCCCTGTTTATATCGACGGCAAGTTGATCGGTGCCGTAGCCTATGCTTTTCCGTGGAGCAAAGAGCCCATCGCGGGCATCACGCCTATCGAGGCCATGACCGAACTCTGGGACAATATGGACGATTCGAAAAACAAAAAAGCGATCAGGAGAAAGCTTCAGAAAAAGGACCCCGGCGGCTCGACTGACTTGAACGCGGCGCTGCCCGCCGCAAGCGGCGCGTCGCGGCTCCAGCCCATCGCCACCCCGATATACTTTGCCGGTTTCAGCCCTGAAACTATCGACTTTTTTCAGCAGCATTTCTCGGAGTACAACCTTATGCCCATAGCGGGCGGAAGCGGCATGATCGGCGACGATGTGCCGGGTGTCAACGATATGCAGCCGGGTGGAGTGATCACCACACCGCTGATGTCGGGCGACTTGCGCGCGGCGGCCCTCGGCACGATCACAGCCCGGGAAGGCGACCGCATCCTGGCCTTCGGACACCCTTTCTTCAATGTCGGCCCCACCGCTATCCCGATGGGCGGCGGCAAAGTGCATACGGTGATCGCAAACCAATCGGTATCTTTTAAAATGGGTTCGCCGGGCAAAGTGCTCGGCGTGATCGAACGTGACCAGCGCACGGCCATCGCCGGCACTATCGGCGGTAAAAGCGAGATGTTTCCTCTGACAATCGAAGTGGACGATCCCGAACTCGCGCGCAGCCGCACCTTCAATGTCGATATCGCGCAGATTGAATCTCTGGCACCTTACCTGCTGATCGGAGCGGTGGCGCAGGCTGTCTCGGAAGTCTCCGGCGGCAGCGACGAGGTCACTGTGCGATTTACACTCGACGGTCGCATAAAAGACTACGACAAACCTTTCCATTTCGAAGATATGGCATACAGCCAGTCAGGATTCTCCGCGCGCGCGCCTCTCGGCTATATCACAAACCTTCTGACAAACCCATACCGTGACGTCGCGATCGAAGAAGCTGTGGTGAAGGTTACAATCAGTCACACACAGGACGTTATGGACATCGTCAGTGTAACGGTGGATCGCAGCACTTTCCATCCGGGCGACAATGTAACGGCGTTCCTGAGGCTCAAGCCATACGGCGGTGATGAAGTCGTTAAGAAAATAACATTCCCGATCCCCACCGTCGCGCCCGAAGGACCGGCGATACTGTCGTTCGAGGGCGGCGGTTTCAAGGACGGCTATCCACAGGATATACCCATTTCCAACTTCGACCAGATGTGGGATGTTCTGCATAGGTGGATACCTGAAAACACGATCTGCGTAAGAATAATTTACAGAATGAAAGAAATCGGGATCATGGGGCAGGAACTCCAGGGGCTACCGCTTTCCATGAAAAACACACTGGCTGAAAATGTTACCGGGAAATCGGGAATATTCGACGCTTACACGAGAATGAGGTTTCACGCCGACAACATCATCGCGGGCACTTATCCCGTCGGCATCAAAATCGAAAAGGAGTACCGGTAATGATTGCTAACAGAAAATATCAGGCTGCGGCGGCGATTGCGATACTATCTGTCGTTCTGTCCTGCGTGGCAGCTGTGGCGAATACGACAAGCTACTGGAAGCAGGCCGGAAGCGACATGTTCTTCAAAGGGAAGTTCAACGGCACCGCCCTGACGGAAGACGGCCGTGTCTCCCTGGGCTACAAGATGGAGAAACTCGTTACGTCCACAGAACCTTATTTCTGGTCGATGACATACGACAACAAAGGCGTGCTCTGGGCCGGAAGCGGCAACAAGGCGATACTTTACCGGATCGATAAAAAAGGAAATTCCGACGAGTACGCCGTACTGCCGGGTGTCGGGATAAGCGCGCTGGCCGTGAACAAAAACAACAATCTGTTCGCCGCGGTATTCCCCGGCGGCAAGATATTTTCAATAGATAAAAAAGGAAAGAAAGAAATATACGCAACTTTACCTGCAATGTATGTGTGGGACATGGAATTCGACAGTGACGGCAACCTGTTCTGTGTCACAGGCGCGGGTGCCGGAGTATACAAGATAGATAAGGAAAAGAAAGTCATTGCACTGTACACCAGTTCGGAAAAGCACTTCCTTTCGATGTTTCTCGACGGCAAGGGAGGGCTCTACACAGGCTCCAGCCCCAGCGGAATGATACTTAAAATAAACATCGCAGAAGCTGAAAAACAGCAGCCGAAGATGTCGATTCCTGATTTTCCTGGTGATATGGGGAAAATCGAAGACCTCGAGACCAGCGAAAATGAAATCGAAAAATCGGATATCGCAACCAGCGAAAATACCGGTAAGACAGATGAAGAAGACAGTGTTCCGCAGGACCCGCGCGTGAAGGTGATTCTGGATATGGAAGAGGAAGAGGCATACAGGCTCCTGCCGCTGCCGGACGGCAACTTTCTCGTGGCCGCAAACCAGAACCAGATGCCCTCGGTCGCACAGGGCCAGCCACCGCGACAGGCGGTGAAACGCCAACCCATGAGTTTCCCGGCCTCGCCCGCTATGCCGGGCGACAATAAGCAACCCGTAAGACCGGCACGGCTTTATCTCGTTACGCCCGAGGGCCGGCCGCGGCTCCTGCTCGAAGTGCCCGACCCCTACATCCTCGACATGCATCTTGCAAGCGAAAAGGAAGTGGTCATCGGCACCGGAGACGAAGGCCGCATATACATCTTCGATACGGAAACTGAAGAATCGCTGCTCCAGAGCATACCCGCTAAATATGTCCTCTCGATAACCGGCAGCGGCGAAAAACTCAAGATAGCAACCGGCAATCCCGGCGCAATTTTCGAAGTGTCGCCCGCCAGGCTTCCCAAAGGCGTCTTCATTTCCAGTGTCAACGATGCCGAAACAACTGCAACTTATGGAAACCTCGACGCGATAGCTTATGTACCCATGAAAGCGGCCCTCGAGTTCCGAACACGCACCGGCAACACACCCGACCCCACGGACGGCACCTGGAACACCTGGTCCGAGCCGCAGGGCCGATGGCCCTTCAAAGTAGATAGCGCGCCAGGCCGCTACATTCAGTACCAGGCTGTGATCATGCCCTCGCCGGAAGGCAAAACACCTCTGCTCAGCGAAGTGCGTATCTACTACCTCACGGACAACCGCGCTCCCTATATAACAAAAATCACTGCTCTTCCGCAACCTGCCGGCAGACCTGTTCCACAACAAAAAAACAACAATCTGCCCGCGGCTTTAAAAGCCGCTGCCGCAAAAAACAAAGCAAACAGCGGGCCGCCTGAAAACAATCTTATCGTCGGCTCGGTTTCAGTCTCCAATCAAATTACATTCCACTGGACCGCCAACGATCCCGACAAAGACGACCTCAAGTTCAGCCTCGATTTTCGCAGGTTGCCCGACAGCGCCTGGGTCGAACTCGAGGACGAGCTATACGGCTCCGACTACAAGTGGGACACTGACTCGCTGCCCGACGGCACGTATGAAGTCAGGCTCAGAGTTACAGACGAAAACTCCAACCCGAAGGCGCGCGCATTAACCGACGAAAAGATTTCAGAGCCGTTCATCATCGACCACACACGACCCGAGATCCGGATGTTGTCAAAAACTCCGGTTAAAAAATGGAAAAAACCGCTCTAAGGCTATGAAATCGAGGCCGTTGTCACTGATCCCACAAGCACAATAACACTGATCGAGTACTCGATGAACGATCTCGAATGGCATACGGTGTTTCCTGAAGACGCCATACTCGATTCGATGAACGAGCAGGTAAAGTTCCAGGTTGAAAATCCGGGGCCGGGCGAACATACACTACTGTTGCGCGCTCGCGACTTTGTCGGCAACATCGGCTCCGCATCTGTCAACATCGAAGGCGAATAGTGCCGTGTCGACTTTGTGTTGTCGTATGAACGCCAGGTGTAGCTTCAGATAGCTGCTGTGTTACTTCTATTCGGCAATCAATTCGCGTGCCATTTTTTCCGTGACATCCATTAACTCGTAGGTTGTCTCGGGATAGCAAATGCCCATGCCGGCTTCATAGCCGCCCTCTTCGTAGACTTCCTGTGTGGTGAGGTAGCCGAGGTGGTCGTTGGAATAGCCGAGGACGGAAACAACACGCGGCGCGAGGCGACGACGCATCTCGATGCTCACCTGCGACAGGGGTTCGCCGGGGAAGGCCACCAGCAGCGTATCCCCAAGCTGCATCGCCTGCGCGTAGGTGCGCGTTCGGCCTTTGTGCACCCGGCTCATTGTCTTGATCATCGGCTGCATGAAGTTCTCTATCCCCATGCGTTCGGTAAGCCAGTTTATCCGTCTGTCTTTTTCATCTTTAGTAAGGTCCGATTCCTTTATCTGCCTTATTCGTTCGGGGATTGCTTTTGCGAATTTCCTTACCGAGCTGCCCTTGCGAACCTTAACAATGAGAGTTTCCATCCTGGCGGCCAGCGGGAACTGCGAGGCGCCGGCGGGCATATCCTGAATATAGTTCCAGACAGTGTCGGCGAGTTTGTCGCCGTATATTTTGATGCCGTCCCATGGCGTTTCGCCGCCGCCTGTGCCCCGCGGACTGATGTTGCCCGCGGCACCCTGCAGGAACAGGAACGTGGCGTCGGGCCCGATCTTGTTCTGCATGGCTTCGGCGAAGAAGCCCGGCCATCCGGAGCTTATCAGCAACTGTTCCGCCGGCGCGGATGTCGCGTGGGCGGGCATGTTGAGATAACCCGTCAGCGGTTTGCCGTCCGCGTCGCGCACCAGCAGTATGATACCCCTGTAGTCCACCGGTCCGTCGGGGTTGTGCCTGTTGCTGAAGAAGCCTTTGAGTTCGACTTCCTTCACGACGGCGGTCGCGGGCTGCTGGTTCGCTATCGCCGCGCGAACGGCGTTCAATATCCGCTTTTGCATTGTTTTCTTCATCTCGGGGTCGTACTCCTTGGGGTACTTGCCGAACTCCTCGTAGTAGCCCTCCGGTCCAGTGTGCGTGTGGATCGCATTCACGAGTACATTCTCCTGTGGTATCCCGAATTCTTTGTTCACCATCTGCCTTATTTCGCGCGCGAAATAGCCGCCGACAATGACAAGTTCCACTTCGATGAGAACGATTGATTCGCCGTCGTTGTTCAGGGTCAGGACTCGCGTGTAGATGTCGTCGTGTACGCCTTTGGAGCGGGTGTTGATGTAATAATAGCCGCCGAGATATACCGGGTTGTCGGGCGTAATGACCGCCTTCGCCGCCCCCGCGCGCAGTTCGGCCCGCACGGGCGTCACCGAAATTGTCGCATACACCAGTACTCCGATTACCGCTGTTAATATCACTTTGATAATGTTCATTATAATACGCTCTCCACCTTCATTTCCTCTGCCGATGAATTCCCAGAAGTTTATATGATGATACTTTATTCAGCTGCATGTTTCAACAGGAGAAGCAGTGCGGATATTACGAAGTGTCATTGCTGCGTGGAGGTGTAACGAGCAAGGCTTATGACGCACGGGAGCACCGACCGCCGGAGGCTGTCTGAGAGAATATGATGT
The DNA here is from genome assembly GCA_024278215.1 of bacterium. GTDB lineage: Bacteria > UBP15 > UBA6099 > UBA6099 > JAJRTR01 > JAJRTR01. Next base: position 23,076 of record JAJRTR010000014.1, on the reverse strand, counting down.
TGTTAAAACATTGGACTTAAATGGAAGCTCACGCCGAGACCGGTGCCTAATGTATCTTCTCCATTTGTGAGGTTCCGGTATTCGTCGATAGCTCCGGGATAACAATTATCAAACCGGCTTGCTGCGATATCGTGTCTCACGTACTGGTTCCCCGCGTAAGAAATATATCAAGGGGGTATCCACTTAAGTCAGGTAAGCATTGCTGCTTACAGCGTTCTTTGTTACAACAACTACACAATATGCTTGATTAAAAGGGATACCTCTCATTATTAATTGACCCCGATGCAATAATTCTTTACGGTTAAAGGTTGATTAGTTTATAGTCTGTTGTGCTATAATAGACATGAAATCGAATTGAAAACTGGAAGTCAGCTATTATATTCCCCGGAAGTAAGTATCCGGGGGGAGCCGAAAACATTTCACTTATATTGTATAGGAAATAAGATAATAATATGTTCTGTACAGGATGCGGAAAACAACTTAAGGATGGATCGACACAATGCCCTTATTGCGGTAAAGTGTTCAAGGCACCGAAGCGCCCGACGACGAAAAAAGCTGCCGCGATACCGGCGCAACCGGCAACTGCTGCTCCTGCGAAATCACATAAAAAGGCCGCAAAGAAAAGGACTCTACCGCCTCTGGTAGATACATCGCCAGGCAGCATCCCGCGTGCGGAAGCGCCCGATCCGAGCATAGAACCCGAATTCATTCCACGCGCGGATGATGCAGGCATCGACAGTTCGCGGGCGTTTTCTTATATCTTCAAAGAGCCCGACTGGCTGAAGAAATGCCTGCTTCTCGGCCTGGTCCTGATAGTGCCGGTGCTGAACTTCGCGGTGGTCGGTTATTTTGTGGAACTCGCCCGCAGGGTAAGCAACGCCATCGATTCGCCTGTCCCGGAATTCAATCTCGGCGACCATTGGAAATCGGGCTTGATGTATTCCCTGGTTTACATCCTTGTCGGTCTTTTCACAGGGTCGGTTCTGGCCATTCTGGGTTCACTTCTTAGTATCGAAATCATTGCGATTTTCGCGGGATTGCTACTTTTCGTTTTTCTGATCGCTTTCAATATTTATTTCATTGCGGCAGCATCGCTGGCTATCATCGAAGGCAATCCCTGGGTGGTTTTCCAGTTCCCGGCTTGTTTCGAGGCGATACAACAAAGTCCGACTCCGGTTATTGTCACAATGTTTCTCATGATTCCGGTAATGATAATCGCTTCCGCCGGAACGATACTTTTCGGTATTGGCTACATCCTGACATCCGGGATAGCCCTCTTCATCTCGGCGCATCTTTTCGGACAGCTTGGCCGGGTGATGAGATCACATACGAAATTATGAACGGCGCTCCACCATATACACGTGCCACGTCTTAAATCCTACGAAAAGCTCTTTATCTACACCGTGCAGGGCGACACGCCCGGCGCCGCGGAACGTTTCGGCGACGCGCTGCTCGCTCGCTGGGAAGACAGCGGCACTACTCTTCTGTTTTTCGAATCTCCACACGAGGCGCAGGTGAAAGAATTCGTCGCCGGTCTCGACAGCGCCGAGTATCTTTCCGAGACTGAAATCGACTATGAAAACTGGGAGGCGGGCCAACCGATCACCGCCCGCAGGATCGCGGGCTTTCTCGTGTGCCCCACGTGGGATATGCGTGAACCCGAAGAGGGCGAAATCCCCATAACCCTTGATCCGGGCGTCGCTTTCGGCACAGGTTTCCACGCTACCACATTCTGCTGCCTCGAAGCCCTGCGCGAGATATTCTCGCTCGCCGCGCCGCGCCGTATTCTCGACCTCGGCTGCGGCACAGGCATCCTCAGCATCGCCGCGCTCAGGCTCGGCGCGTCTCACTCGACCGCGGTCGATTACACCACGATGGCCACCGATGCCGCCCGCGTATGCCTCGATCTCAACGGCGTCGCCGACAGGGTGACTCTCCACAACGACGATGTCTTCTCGCACCTGCATCATGACGCGGACCTCGTGATTTCAAACATTTATCTCCAGGTAATTGAAAAGTTGTTCGATTACCCCGAATATTACAATAGAGACTGGCTGCTCATTTCGGGTATCCACGGCAGCGAACAACATGATGAAATTTCCGCGCTGATAGACAAATCGGGGCGAAAATGCCTTAAAATCTATGAAAAAGATACATGGTTTACTTATTTGACGAAACGCAATATTTCAGCCGGGTGAAAGGAACTCACGATGACATCAGCTATTGAACCTGTAGATAAATACTTCGACCTTGAAAGATTCCCGTTTCGCGGCCTTTTCGACGGAGTGGCGAATGTCTGGGAAACACTCAGCGCGATAAAAAGTTACCTTGCGGCATATAATGAGTATAACATCGAGTGCGCTGTGCCCGCCGGTGCATGGCTTGCGAATAAAGACAAAATCGCTGTCGGCGAAGGCACAGTCATCGAGAACGGAGCGACAATCACCGGCCCGGCAATAATCGGTCGCGATTGTGTGATCCGGCAGGGCGCGTACATCAGGGGCAATCTCGTCGCGGGCGACGGTTGTGTGATCGGCCACACGACGGAAGTGAAAAACTCGGTCTTTCTCAACGGTGCGAAAGCGGCACATTTCGCCTATGTCGGCGACAGCATACTCGGCGTGGGCGTGAATCTCGGCGCGGGCACAAAACTCGCAAACTTCAAAATTGATACCGGCGAACGGAACGTGTCGCTTACGATCGGCGGCGAAGTGATCGCCACCGGGTTGCGCAAACTCGGCGCTATTCTCGGCGACGGCGCGGAGATCGGCTGCAACTCGGTGACTATGCCGGGTACTATTATAGGAAAAAACACGCTTGTCTATCCGTGTGTCCTGCTGCGCGGCATCGTCGGGAGCGGGCGGATTATCAAGTTGCGGCAACAGCAGAACATCGAGAAGAAAAGAACTCAATAGGCATCCTGTGCCCGCACACACAATGACCGGAGCGAATATGACCGAATACAAGGAAGAAAACTTACCCGCGGGTATCAGGCGGCTCGTCGTAGGCAGCGGCGTCGAAGGTCGCTATATCTATTTCGACCCCGACACGCCCCGATCCGCGCCCGCGCGAGATAACAGCATCTTTCTCCTGCACACCGCCCCGGAAAAAGACACCGGAAAAAAGACGCTCCTCTTTTTCCCCGGCCCCCCCGGCAATCACCACACGCTTCTCTATTTCACCCGCCTCGGCGCGTTGCACGGACACAATGTTTTCGTACCCGACCTCAGCGGACTCGGCCTCAGCGCGCGCAGGAGCGGCGCGGCCGCTTCCTTCGACAACTATGCCTCCACCGACATACCCGCAATAATAAATCTGCTCTCTGAAATCTGCGGCGAAACGATATATATCGGCGGCGTATGCGGCGGCGCGGGCGGTGCCCTTATGACTGTCTCATATCTCGCCCGGCGCTGTCTCGACGGCGATGCCTCCGCCTCCGCAATCCTCTCGAAACTCGAAGGACTCATCACTCTTTCCATGCCCTTCGACTTCACACAGGAACGCGCCTTTCTTCTCACATGGGATATGATTACTTTGCTGTATCCGCACACGAGAAACAAATACTTCTTCAAATGGCTGGGCCGCGCCGAGCAGCTTATTAAAAAAAGTGACGGCGACCCGCTCCTGTACGAATATATAAAGAACAAAAACATGAACGGATATAGCAATGTCCCCAAATCCATAATCGACATTTACGGGAAGTACTTCAAGACCGGCAGGCTCAACATAAAAGGGATCGACTGCACGAGACAGATCGGCGCGGTCGCGTCCGAATCCGGGATGCCCGTTCTCAGCGTTTCGGGCAATGGCGACGAGCTTTACACTTATAACGCACTGCGTGGTTTTCCTCGAAAACTGCGTACTCACCGTTATCCCGATTACGTGTATGTCGTCATTCGCGACCTCGGACACCTTCCCCTGCTCGGCAGCAAGTGCGAGATGCTGTGGGACCACATCTTAGGCCCCTGGCTCGAAAAACGACCGACCGGCGAGAAACGGCTCGACCGGCTCCTGCGCACTTCTCCCGAAACCATCGCCGACCACTCCGACTGCTATTTTTTTCAGAGTTAATCCACCGTTCATGGAGAGCATACGATGAAAGAAAATGATAACGTGAAAGAATATTCCACCACCGGCAGGCGCGAATTCATTAAAGCAGGCGCGTCCGCCGCATTTGCGGTTGCGGCAGGCGGCTTATCCACGGTCGAAGCATGGGCTGCGACCCGGCCCCCGGCGAAATTCAGGCTGAAACTCAGACAGGACTACATATATGACGGCCTGATGGATATGTTCCTGAAAAAACTGAACTCGAAAAGCAAGAGGCTGGAAGTGAAATCGTCGTACGTCGACAGCGACCTCGGCTGGGCCTACGAACGCGACCACAGCCTCGAAGTCCCATCCTGGTATTCCGAAGGTGAGCCGTGCCAGATTTTTATGGCACGCGGCCCTGCCCTCGCGCAACTCGCCGACGCCGGCTTGATCATCCCTCTCGACACATTCATCGAGAATTCGCGCGTGCTCGACCGCGAGGACTTCCATTCCAGCCGCTACGGTTCAGTGCTCGATTCGGCAACTTACAGGGAAAAACTATGGGGAATCCCGCTCATCGGCGACACCTACGCTCTTTTCCACAATAATCAATTGTACCGTGACGCCGGCATTGCCCGAAAACCGGTCACATGGGAACAAGTAATCGACACGGCCCGCAAACTCACCCGCGACACGGACGGCGACGGCAAACCCGACGTCTTCGGCTACCAGCAGTGCTCATTCCAGTATCCCCTTCAACTGCTTACTGCCGGAATCGACCTCGTCAACCTGAAAAACAAGAAGGTTCTCTTTGATACAGACGCAGGTGTCGAAGCTCTCGATATTTACCGCCGCTGCCGCGCTTCGTCGCCCTCGCATATCAATTTCGAAAACGGCGACATCGCTATGAAAATGAGCGTCGTCACCAACGCGCACGGCAAATACAGACACCTCGACTACACCCCGACACGCATACCCGAAGGCCGCTGCCGAGCAAACACCTTCGGCGACTCCGACGGCATCGTCGCTTTCGCGCTCGCCGCCGGCTTCGATGCCGACACCACATTCGCCGCCTGGAAAGCTGTCGAATACATGCTCGGCGCAAATATGTTTTTCAAGATGTTGCCATATCTGCGGATGCTTCCTCTCAGATATTCGATCCTGAACTCGGACAGATACTCCGCGTACAGGAAGAAAAATCCGCAGATAGAAGCTTTTATCGAAGAGCTCGATTGGGCTGTTCCAAAACCCTGCATCCCCGAATACAGGTTCATCGAAGTAGTTATGCGCGAGATACTGTATCCTGTGCAGCAGGACGGCTGGCAGAAGCTGACAATGGCGCAGCTGCGCGAACACTGCAAACGACAGGCTGACCGCGCAAACAAGGTACTCGCACGGGCTGCGTGGTAGCTGCCTGCCGAATCCGGCGACGGCAAGCGCCGGTGGACCAAAGACGTGAGGTTTTATGAACAAAAAAACACCTGTACTCTTGAGCCAATTGCCAAATTATGTTCGTAGCGAGGTCGAGCGAAATTGTTCGGATCAATGCGGAGGTGTAAAATCCTCGCAGGCGTACTTGTAGAGTACGTCGAGGAAGATTTTGTGCCGACAACGCAGCTATGGACAATTGCAGCCGACCGCAGCAGGCTCAGAATTTTGCAATTGGCTCAACAATACAGCATTTTGAAGGAAAACTTTATTCAGAAAATATAGCTTAATATGAAAATCGCAATGCTCCATACGCCCATAGTAAGACTCGGGGGAGGAATCCGTCAGATACTTATGCTTGCGCGTGGACTTAAGGACTGCGGGCACGATCCTGTGGTTTTTACGTGTGAACTTCAAGCAGAGAACACTTTCACTGACCTGCTTGATGGACTTGACATCAGGATTGTAAATGCCCGGATACCCGAAGAACTTCGCCGACCTGAGTTCAGTTGCTATGCCGACCTTGTAAGAATGAAGGGAATAGGCAACGCTGTTGATGATTCGTTTGACATTATCAATCCGCACAATTTCCCGACGCAATGGGCGGCATACGTCGCAAAAAAGAGGACGGGGGCGCCTGTTGTATGGATGTGTAACGAGCCGCCATATTACTACTGGAGCGATGCTCTGAAACCACGGGGCATGAGATATCTTCTCGAATGGCCGCTGTTTGAGATATTCGACAGAAAGGCTGTAAAGTCTGCTATAGACAGAATAATTGTCTTGAGCAATTTCGCCGGCAGTCTTGTCTCGGATGCTTACGGTGCCGACTTCACTGTCATAAGAAGCGGTACGGACGAACCACTCGGCTCAATTGATAGGTTTGCCGCAAGAAAGAGGCTTGCTATTGAAGATAATGATTTCCTTATCATCCAGGTCGGAGCGGTTGTGCCGCATAAGAAAGTCGATCATACACTGGAGGCTCTTGCCGGCATTAGGGAAAGCAGGATCAAAGCTTTGTTCGTAGGGGAGGGCCTGCTGACGAGATACAGGCAGAAGGCGGAAGACCTGGGAATCGGTGATAGAGTGATCTTTACAGGTCCTGTTGACGATGGATACCTAAATGATTGCATAGCTGCTTCGGATATTTTTCTTTACCCTGCCGAGCAGACATGGGGCCTTGCGGCAGCAGAGGCAATGGCTGCCGGCATTCCCGTGATTGCTTCAAGAAACAACGGATTCTCCGAGGTTATCACAGACGGTGAAAACGGATTCACATTCAACGCCGGCGACATCAACGCTCTGAAACACTACATTATATACTTATATGAAGAACTGGCTGTAATGCGCAATATTGGAGAAAATGCAAAAATCTTTGTCAAAGAACATCTTTCATGGAACCGATATGTGGACAGAATGGAAAGTGCTTTCATGGACACTGCCGGAAAACTAAAACAGATATGAAAATATTACTGATTAGAACCGCGCCGCTTTCCGTAATGGACTGGGCCATACTATGGCTCAAAGAGAAGTACCCGGGATGCAGACTTGACGTTCTTACTCGTGGCGATTCCGAGGCCCATTTCCTGAGCATGCCCGATGTCGATAAAGTTATTTCATATCCACACGAGTTTTTTGATTTCGACAAAGCACTTCATACTGTTCTGCCGGAACTGAAAGAACGCCATTATACCATTGTCGCATTCATCTATAATAATCCCGAGAAATCCGGTTATTCTCAAATCCATGCAATCGTTGATTCTATTGAAAGTGATACTGTGTTGTTTTTCGATGCGGACCGGACAGTAACAATTGAGAATCGATTCGAGAGAAAAATGAAGAAACGCGCATCTCTCGTTGTGAAAAATATAATTCTCATACCGCCATTGAAAATCCTTTCTTCACTTCTTAAAACCGCTTCTGATATCGGGCTGAAAATCGGCGGTGAAAAACATGAATAAAAAATTTCCTCGAATCGTTGTAATCGGGCTTGACGGAGCAACTTTTGATGTGATTATGCCCCTGGCAAAAAGAGGAGTACTGCCACACTTGAACCGTCTTATAAAAAACGGTGTGCACGGCAATCTTGAATCAACTGTGCAACCCATGACACCGCCGGGATGGATATCGATGTACACAGGACTCAACCCGGGGCGACACGGAATTTATGATTTCTGGCAGCACATCGAAAACACCTACAAGCTCGCCCCCGCGAACTACAGTTCGATAGCTCATAGAATGTTCTGGAAACACCTGAACTCTCACGGCATTTCCACAGGTCTTTTCAATCTACCCCTTACATATCCGCCCCATGAAGTAGACGGCTTTATGGTCACCGGCATGGGAACACCGGGCAACGTCGAACCGGCGACTTATCCGGCCAACCTGATAGGCGGTTTGAAAAAAGCAGTCCCCAGTTATTCTGTTGAAGGGAATCATAAGCTTGTACAAAAAAATGTTTTCAGTTTTTATTATGACGCGCTGAAAGTCACTCGAAACAGAAAAAAAGCTTTTCAATGGCTAATCAACAACAACTCCTGCGACTTTTTTATGGGAGTATTTACTTCCACTGACAGAGTGCAGCATTTTCTATGGAAATACTGGGACCACACTCACCCCGCAAACACTTCCATAAATTCCATGTTGTACGGAAAACTGCTGCCCACCTTCTGGAGCAGACTTGACTCGCACGTCGGCATGATAGTCAATGACCTCCCAGAAGAAACTGATATCGTGATCGTTTCAGATCATGGATTCGGCCCCCTATATAAAGATGTCTACATCAATCAATGGTTGAGCGCCATGGGATACCTTCGTTTCAATAAGAAAAAAATCCGTAGTCCCGGCGAGTTCGCTGAGACATTGCTCGGATCCAGTAAAATGATGAAATGGCTGCACCTTGATAATGATCCCGACCTGACTGCGCTGATTGCCGATTGTTTCGATAATCTCTGTAGTGTTACAAACGAAAGAATTGTGGACAGACTTTTCTGGTCTGTAGTTTCTCCTTCATTACTTCAAGAGGAGTACATAGACTGGACCAGGACAAAAGCTTTCTCTCATGGCTATATAGGTAGGATATTCATAAATGATAAGAAACGGTTCCCTTCAGGGATTGTGGAACCGGGCTACGAATATGAAAACCTTCGCGATGAAATCGCAAGCAAATTAAAAGAACTCAAAACACCGGACGGCACACGGCCTCTTGTTGACGACATCCGTTTTAAAGAGAATGTCTACAATGGACCATATATGGATGCAGCTCCCGACATCCTGTTTTCCATGGATGGAATGAAATACATCACACGCCAGTTTGCAAGACACCAGGAAACATCGCTTTTCGGCGAGCCTGACATCGGAGAAAGTGCCACGCACAGAATGAATGGAATATTTATTGCAAGCGGCCCTTCTTTCAAGACACGCGAGACTATATCAGGGGCGCACATCACAGACATTGCACCTACCCTGATTCACCTGGCTGGAGCTCCAGTCCCCGACGACCTGGACGGCAATGTGCTGCTGAATATTTTTGATAAATGCTTTTTGGAAAAGAATGAACTTTCTTACTACCATCATGAAGATCAACCAGCCACTGAAACTTATACCTATACGGAAGAAGAGCGAAAGAGTGTTGAAGAAAATCTTCGAAATCTGGGCTATATATGAGTTGCCGGATGAATCATACTCGTTTCTCTGGACGACTTCTCCGACTTCATTTGTAATTTCACGCACGCTCCCTAACCCATCTTTGTGGTAGTAGTAATAATCCGTCGCTCTGGTCTGGGTGTAGAGCGGATCATCCACGCCGGGTCCGTGTGTGTGGCGGGCAGCGAGGGTATCGGTTCCGTTTGCCTGTCGCTCGAATTCGTACAACGTAACATGGACGCGAAGCGAAGAGGGAAATGGGTATAAAGCCAGTAGTGGTGGGAAAAATGAATATCAGTAGCCAGGCATTTTTCCCCCCAGGATTTCTTTTGTCATCTGCCGGCGGGTTATCCCGAAGTGGGCGAGGATTTCGTTTTGTTCGTCCGAGACGCTGGAGATGGTTTTTTTTATAACGCTGCCGTCAGGCGAGACGATTTCGCTGATGTTGATGGTTGAAAGTGTTTTGAGGATCGAGCCGACACGGGTGTTGATGCCGTGTTCATGGAGGACGAAGCCGATGTATTTTTCGAGGAGATATGCCAGGATGCAGATGTAGATGTGGCCGCGCACGTAGAGGTCTTTGTGGTGGTGGATCGGGCGGATGTCCAGGATGGACTTGAGCGATCTGAATGCTTGTTCGACGTTCTGCAGGCCTTTGTAGGTGTCCACTGATTCGGGGGTTTTCATTTTCTTTCTGTTGGATTTTAGTACGAGCAGCCCGTCCCATTTTTCGTCCTCTTTCACTTTTTCTTTCTTGATTTCGAATGAAAGTTCTTTGCTTTTTTCTTCGTAGGTCCATTTGATGTACTTGCCGCATTTGTGCTTTTGTTTTGCTTTTCCGACCTGTTCGCCGATTTCCTGCGGTGTTTTGATTCTGCCGGATGCGATCATTTTTTCTATGGCGCGGAAGGCTTCACACATGCGGCTCAGGCGGCGGGTGCGCCCTGCGCTTTTTTCGTCTTTCTCTTCCTGATTGAAATATACGATGTAGTACGCCTTGCCTTCGTCTATGAGCAGTGTCTGCTCGTGCTTCATGGCGAGGATGTCGTCTTCGTGTTCTTTTAGATCCGAGGCCATGTGGGCGCGGGTCAGCGCCATGAGGTAGCCCATGTCAGCCGCCTGTATTGATTTGAAGTTGCCGCTGCTTATCATGCCTCTGTCGCCGACGACAATGCAGTCGTTGAGGCCGTATTCATTTTTTGATTTTTTGATAAGGGCGGACGCCGTGCTTTTGTCGGCAGTGTTTCCGGGAAGCACCTCGGAGTGGAAGGGGAAGCCGAAGCGGTCGCACACCAGCGCAAGCACCACCTGTTTCTTGTCGCGGCGTTTATCTCGCGAGTGTCCATACGCAGCGATGAGGCAGAACTTCGTGCTTTGAAAGACTTGCTCAGTCGAAAGAAAATTCGATTTGTGAGGGTTCTTGTATCATCAAAGCGGCGAGTTCTTCTTCGGAGATAACCGACACGCCGAGCCTGTCTGCCTTGTCTCGTTTCGAGCCGGGGTCTCTGCCGCATACGAGATAGTCGGTTTTTTTAGAAACCGATGATGTCACACGTCCACCGGCGGCTTCTATCGACCTTTTTATTTCATCGCGTGGCCTGCTGAGCGCGCCGGTGATGACAAATATTTTCCCGTTCAGTGTGCCTGTGTCCGATGTTTTCTTTTCAGCGTCCATTTTTAATCCGGCCGCCCGAAGCTTCGCGATAACTTCAGCAGTGCGGGGCTGTGCGAAGAATTCGATGATGCTTCCTGCTACTTTCGGGCCGATGTCCGACACGTTCGAAAGTTGTTCCTGCGTGGCAGCCGCTATAGCGTCCAACGAACCGAACGCATCTGCAAGCAGTGTCGCAGTGCGACTTCCCACATGCCGAATACCCAGCGCGAACAGAAGTCTGTCAAGCGGCATCTCACGACTTTTCTCAAGTGAAAGCATCACGTTGCGCGCCGACTTGTCACCCATTCTTTCAAGCCCTGCGAGTGTTTCCTTATCCAGAGAATACAGGTCTGCGACATCCTTGATATGACCTCTGTCGATAAGCTGGTTGACAAGGCTGGGGCCCATCTTCAATATGTCCATGGCCTGCCGGGACGCGAAGTGAATGAGCCGCTCGCGCACCTGCGCGTCGCACCACGGATTCGGACATCTCGTCACCGCCTCTCCCTCCGGCCTCACAACCCGCGTACCGCACACCGGGCAATTTTCCGGAAACTCGAACGGTGTTTCAGAACCGTTTCTCTTATCTTTAAGCACCTCGACGACCTGTGGAATGATTTCGCCCGCTTTTCGCACGATGACAGTATCACCGACCATAATGCCGAGCCGTTTGACTTCGTCTTCATTGTGGAGTGTCGAGCGTTTCACGGTGGTGCCGGCGAGCAACACGGGTTCGAGGTTTGCTACGGGTGTGAGTTTGCCTGTGCGGCCCACTTGCACTTCAATAGAGAGTACTTTAGTGGGTTTCTGTTCGGGAGGAAACTTGAAAGCTACGGCAAAGCGCGGGTGGTGGCTCGTCATGCCCAGCGCGCGCTGCTGGGCGTAGCTGTTGACTTTTATCACTATCCCGTCGTTCTCATAGGGCAGTTCGCTGCGCTTTGTTTCCCATGTCTTTATGTGCTCGAGCAGATCGTCCATGTTGTTGAATAATGCAGTGTTCGGCTCGGTCTTAAGGCCATATTCCCTTATTAAGGTAATTGCTTCAATATGCGTATCAGGCATGATGTGCGCAGGCGCGTGAAGCCAGTAAAGGAAAACATCAAGTGGGCGCTGCGCGGTCGTTTTCGGATCGAGAAGTTTGAGAGAACCGGCGGTGGCGTTTCTGGGGTTGGCGAAAAGCTGAAGTCCTTCCGCCTCACGCATTTCGTTCAATTTTTCAAACTCGCGGCGAGGAATGAACACTTCGCCGCGCACCTCTATTTCAACATCCGGTGCGAAATTCCCGTTCAGTCTCAGCGGCACGGAAGCTATAGTCCGCACATTTGCAGTGATATTGTCGCCGACGGCACCGTTTCCCCGAGTCGCACCCCGGACAAGCAGCCCGCCGCGATACAACAGAGACACGCTCACCCCATCAATTTTTATCTCCGCCGCATATTCGATGTTTTCAGATTTCGCGAGTCCCTTCCGCACTCTTTTGTCGAACTCGCGCAGGTCGTCCAGGTTATAGGAGTTGTCAAGCGACAACATGGGCACATCGTGCTCGACCTGCTCGAAACCCTCGATCGGTTCGCCGCCTACTTTCTGTGTCGGCGAATCAGGTGATAGCAACTCGGGGTGCTGCGCTTCAATTTTTTTCAGACGCGAGAAAAGTTTGTCGTAGTCGAAGTCGGATATCTCAGGTTCGGCATCCACATAATATTTGCGGTTGTGATATTCGATACGGCGGCGCAGTTCCTGCACTTCATTTTCAATGTCACTCATTGCCGCCATCTCCCGGCTGATATTTCCCGACCCTGAACATCCTGTCGATATAGTCGGTTTCCCTTGTTTTTATGACTTCGCGATACTCGTGCAGCTTGTCCTTGTGTTTATTGAAACATCGGTAAGTTTTTATGGCGAGTTCCAGGAGTTCGCTGTTGCGTATTAAGGCCTTCGGCACAAAACGTATAAGCTGGTCGAGATTCATCGGGAAGTGAAGGACCACGTCGGCGCAGATACGATAGCCGTCCATAGCGCACTGTAGCTGGCGGCGCCTGTCTTCGACAGTCGACACCTGGCGTGAGAGCATGAAAAATGTTTCTTCGTCGAGTTCTTCCGGCAGTTTACCAAGCTTGCACAACTCGAACGACATATCCTGATGGATGCGTCCTGTCAGATCGTTCAACTCAATGATTTCATTCAATGTGCGAATCACCGGCTCGGAAACAATAATCCGCAGCAACCTGCTGCGTGCGCTGCGTATGAAAGACTTGTTCCTGTCCTCGTAGTCGTCGCGCCTGTCGGGGCGCACATAGATCATATTGAAGAACAGTTCCCTGACATCGTCGAGCCCTTCATATTCGCGGTAACATTTCTCTAGCCTAGTCCGCTGGTGTTCATATATCAGGCGCTCCGCCTGCTTGAACTTATCTTCTGGTATCGACTTGTATTTCGCATCCATAATTAAGTTGTTATGATCTTTGTTATATAAACTGACTAATCTTCGTATTTCGCGACACGGCTTTTCTCAGGCATTGCGTTTGTAGTGGCCGCTCTTGCCGCCTTCTTTTTCTTCGAGCACAAACGGGCCGACGCGGATGTCGCGCTGGACTGCTTTGCACATGTCATAGATCGTAAGGGCCGCGACGGATGCGGCAGTCAGCGCTTCCATCTCGACGCCGGTTCTGTCCATGGCACGCACTTCCGCTGTGATTCTTATCAGGCCGCTGTCTTCAACAGGGCTGAACTCGATTGTTATGTTGGTAACCGAAAGCGGGTGGCAAAGAGGAATCAGGTCGGCGGTTTTTTTCGCGGCCTGGATTCCTGCGATGCGCGCCACCTGAAAGACGTCGCCCTTCGGCATATTCCCTTCAATAATCATCGCCAGCACATCAGGCCTCAGCAGCACTTCGCCGGATACAACAGCACGGCGCGCCGTGCGCTCTTTCGCCGAGACATCCACCATGGACGCGCGTCCTTTTTCGTCGATGTGGCTTAGTTCACTCATAGGCATCCGTTTCTCCGTTATTCCTTTCGCCCAATTCTACTTCCCGCAGTATCTCCGCCGAATTCTCGGGAGAAGTCGGGTTGACATAGAAGCCGCTTCCCCACTCGAATCCGGCGACATGCGTGAGGCGCGGAAGTATCTCGATGTGCCAGTGGAAATGATATTCCCGATCTGTATTACAAGGCGAAGTATGCAGTATGTAATTATACGGCGGGAACTCCAAAGCTGTGTCGAGCCGCTTGATGCAGTTCTGGAGACAATCCGCGAGAAAAGGCATCTGCTCATCGGTCAGGTTGTGGAAATTCGCCTGATGCTTTCGCGGCAGAATCCACATCTCGAACGGAAACCTCGCGGCGAAAGGCGTGAATCCTACAAAGTGTTCATTATTTTCGACGATGCGCTTACCGAAATCAAGTTCCTCGTCGATCATGTCGCAGAAAACGCAACGGTCTTTGAAATCCAGATAAGCCTGCGCGCCGCTGAGTTCCTCCGTTATTCGTTTTGGAACAATAGGTGTCGCAATAAGCTGCGAGTGAGGATGAGACAGGGAGGCCCCGGCAGCAACGCCCGCGTTCCTGAAAATCAGAATGTATTTCAGACGCTCGTCGCCCTCCAGGTCGATGAGCCTTTGCCTGTAGGCCCACATCAACTCACGCATATTGCTACTGCTTATCGTGGATATTGTCTTTTTATGATCCGAACTTTCGATAAAAACTTCGTGCGCTCCGACCCCGTTCATTATATCGTAAATACCGCGCGCCTTTTTGTTGAGCTCCCCCTCTATGGCCAGGGCGGGATACTTGTTGGAGACTACGCGAATACGCCAGCCCTCGGTATTCGGGGCAGTCCCCGGTTCACGCAGGGCAAGTATTTCCGGTGGCGTTTTATCTTCATTGCCCGGACAGAAGGCACAGAAGCCACCCGGCGGACGCGGTTTCGCCGGCTCGAAATCCGTCGGCCTCCCTGCCCGTTCTGTTGATATTATCACCCAGCGGCCCAGCACAGGGTCGCGTCTAAGTTCCGACATTATCAGCCCTCACAATTCATTTGCAAGGATATTATAGAGATTTTCCATTTCCATGTATAGGGAAGCATCTATCACATAAGCATAATCCGGATTTTGCAATCGGCTCTACTGCGTTGCGTATGTGTCCACGGAGCAACCAATGGTAATCAGGCAAATGTTTGAAAACGCACAAGCTAAGATATATATTCATATTAATCAAAACGATGAAAAAAGCCAGTTGCAAAATTATGTTCGACGCGAAGTCGGGCATAATCGCGCAAAGTGGTGTATCCGTTTGATTACGGTAGCCACAATATCTCGTCACTATTTCGTCGTCATGCACACAACATAAAGTTCTGACTTGAGTGATGTGGATACCCACTTTTTGCAATTGGCTCGAAAGGCTGAACTGACGATATGTTTCTGCTGCCGTTCGGAACAAATAATCCCACACGGAGATTCCCCTATGTTACTGTTACAATTATTATACTGAATGTCATTGTATACATGGGCAGCATACGAAGCGGCAACTACAGCGAATTCATCGGCGAGTACGGCTTTGTTCCGTCTGATCCGTCATTTCTCACCCTGATAACATATCAATTTCTTCACAGTCCCGGCTTCCTGCATCTGCACATAGTTTTCAACATGCTGTTTCTGTGGCTGTTCGGAAACAATGTCGAAGACCTTATGGGGCCGGTAGCATTCGTGCCCTTCTATCTCGTGTGCGGAATATGCGCCGGCCTGCTGCACTGGGCATCCACATCGATGGGCGCGGGCGCGGATGTGCCGATGATCGGTGCGTCCGGTGCGGTATTCGGAATCACCGGCGCATATTTTGTGTTGTTCCCGCGTTCGAGCGTAAGAGTAATTCTGATTTTTATAATATTCCCGATAGTATCATTTCAGTTGCCGGCGCTGTTCTTCATCGGATTGCAGTTCGCACGCGAGGTATATTACGGTCTTTCGACGATCGGGGCCGGGGTTGGCGTGGCACACTGGGCACACATCGGCGGATTCGGTTTCGGCGCGGGAATATTATATCTGCTTATAGCGACAAGAGCCGTAATTGTGCCGAATTTCGACAAAGTTAAAAGAGGCGAATACGCCAATATCAGCAGAGAAGAGAAGTTTATCGGCAGACTTGCAACTGCAACGGAAAAGAAGAACTTCGCTGGAATTCCTGTCGAATACCGTGCATTGATGGCAGCCGAGCCTCATGTCGTGCTTGAGCCCGAGAAGCAGATGCAGGTTGCGCGTATCGCATCGAAAGCACAGGATTTCGATATGGCAGTGACCGCATATCGCAAGATGCTCGAGCGCTATCCGGAAAACCCACTCTCCCATAGAGCCTGCATGGACATTGCCCGCATTGCCGCGTTCAGGGCACGCGACAAGCAGACGGCTGTGTCTTATCTTCAATGGGTGATAAACGCCGACACCACGGGCCGCATCGCGAGTGAAGCCCGAATGCTTCTCCAGCGCATCCGCGGCGGTGCGATGTTGCAGTGATAATCGCATGAATTCAAAAAGCGGTAAAGAAAAATATCAATCAATAAAGCGATTCTCCACCAGCGTGATTTTGACGGTTTTTATTTCGTGGGGCATCATTCGGATGTCGACTTCGCCGTCACGTGTATCACCTTTAATGGGGTTGACGCTGAATTCGAGAAGGTCGGTTTCTTTAACGTCTGTGATGGTCATCTGGGTGCCGAATTTGAGCGTTACGGTGTCCGGATGACCGGCGGCTTCGACGAGGCGGACAACTATCTGGTGGTATTTAGTATCTGCTTTGTCAGGGTTGTCTTCGGGTCGTTTTATTGCGCCGACATAAGTGCTGCGACTGCGGCATGAGAGTGCGGTGGCTTCACGGGGCAATATTCCACGATGATGGTCGGAACGCACGACAAGGAGAGTGTCGCAGAATTCGTGGGCGAGCTGCCAGACGCGGCCCTCGCGCCAGTCGCCGGTGTGAGGATATAGTGCGTACCTGATGCGGTGTATGCCCTGGTCTGTATATTTCGGGCGCTCATCTTTGGGGCGCAGGCCCCATGCGTCGAATATAGGTTTTGGATAAACCGGCGCCCTCAGTAGCGTCAGAGCGATTGTTTCGTCTGCCACGGAGAAACCGTATTTGTCCTGGTTGACGAGTGCGACACCGTTTCTGCCGTCGCTGAGATCGATCCACTTCTGGCAGGGTAGCTCCCACTGCGCTTTCTGGGCAGGATAGCGTGGATGGGTGGGCCTTTCGATTGCCGCGTAGGGCACATCGCTTGCGACTGTTTCTGTCTTTATAGATGTGTTGAATTCCGATTTCAGGATAGCTTTTTTCTCGTGCCAGTCGATCTTCATTTCGAACATTAGCAGCGGACGTGACCTGAATATAGTAATACGCGCTCGTGCTTCCGACTTGTTTAGCGGCAGATCGACTTCGACAGTCGCCGCGACCGGCCCGTTGGCGAAAATGCGCGGCGGCTCGGTCGGCAGGTCCAGTTTTATTTCTTTCTTCTTGTAGTTCCTGTCAATATTCCATGCAGGAAATATCGGGCTTTCGTCTCTATATAGCCGCAGGTGGTTAGCGGGTCCGGCGAGCGTTTCGAAACCCGTCCGTTTGTCAACAAGACTCGTTACGCAGCCGGTAACGCCGTCTACAATTGCTTTAAGCAGGTCGTTTTCGAGCGCAATAGAGCCGTCTTCCTGCACTGTAGCCATATCGGGCAGATTGTCGAATGCAGAACTGTCGTCGCTGTCGGGCTTCATATAGTAGGTGCGATACCCGAGGTCCGGCACATCCGACGAAGTGATAGCGAGCGCGCGCTGACCGTTCAGGTTCATTTCCTGAGAAGGAACCGCCCTGCCGGTTGTGTCGAAGACCGCGACATTCTTTTCGTTGTCGTCGAGCCGCAGAAACGCGGTGGTCGAACGCGGCCAGGAGACGGGATTATATACAATAAGTGGAGTAGTATCCGGCAGTTTGTCATTTATAGTATTGATGAACTTTCCGATCGATTTTATACCGTCCTGAATCAGCCGGTAAGTCGATGCAAACAGGCTGTCGAAATCGTCGCGCGCGTCTTCGTACACTTCGGGAATGCTGCTGCCGGGCAGTATGTCGTGGAATTGATTGAATAGCAGAATCTTCCAGTTTGCTCTGAGAATTTCGCCCGGATAGGGTTTGCTGAACAGAGAATTCATCGAGTGTATAATCTCAGCGTTTCGCAGGGCGATCTCGGCCCGCCGGTTGGCGTTTTTGATCCATGCCTGCGTAGTGAGACAGCCGCGATGGTACTCGAGATAGAGTTCGTCGTTCCACACCGGCAGGCGTTTCTCGTGGGCGGCAAGCCGGTCGAAAAAATCTTTTGCGAGCGAAACTTCGACGACACCACGCTCCCTGAGTATGCGACCGATCTCGATTTCGATCTCGTTGGGACCACCGCCACCGTCGCCCAGCCCGTAGAAAACGCCGATTTCGGGGATGATGTCTGGCGACATTTTATTGCGGATGTCGCCGGGGCGTGAGGCATAACAAGCTTCGAGTTTTTCGTTGAAGTGCACGAGCCGGTTGCGCTTTTTAAAGTTGCTCATGTTTGCGAACGACAGGCCCTGTATCGGGCTTATGTTCACCAGAACCTCGCTTCCGTCGGGACTCTTCCATTTAAAAGTACTAAAAGGAAACCTGGTCGTGTCGTTCCACAGGAGTTTCGATGTCCAGAAATATTTCGCGCCGCTTTTTGCAAATATCTGGGGCAGCGAGTGCGCGAACCCGAATGTATCGGGCATCCACTCGACTTCGCTGATGCGACCGAAGTGGTCGAGATAGAAACGCTGCCCGTAGAGGCGCTGGCGCACGAGACTTTCGCCGTCGGGCATGTTGAGGTCGGGCTCGACCCACATCCCGCCGACAAGTTCCCAGTGTTTTGACTTTACCTGATCCTGGATCGCCCTGAAGATTACCGGGTGCCGGTCCTTCATCCATTCATAGAATGCTGGTTGCGATTGCGAAAAGGTAAATGCTTCATGAAGAGCGATGTGCCGGAGTGCATTTTTGAATGTGTGTTTCGCCTTGCTCTGTGTCTGCACAACACGCCAGCGCCATGCAGCGTCGAGATGGCTGTTTCCGATTGCGTAGAATTTATATCTTTCCTTCGGCACATCCTGAACTTTCATCAGGAAATCGAAGGCGTTGTTTACAGCCCTGTTTGCAAACTTCTTGAGCGGATTCATGTCTTGCACGGATTGTTGTTCCTCCAACCACCGTATTGTTGCCTTCACTACCGGCGGCCATTATATATCTAATCTTTTCGCATTACACAAATTATTGTACGATCATCTATTTCCGGTGTGTCCAGGCAGAATTCATCATGAGCGGAAAGAAGCGACTTGACACTTGGGCGGGCGCCGTCGCATTTTGACGAAGAAGCCGCAATGCGGTCCATACCGAACTCCTCGTTGTCGCTGTTGCGACCGGAAGATATGCCATCTGTGTACATCATAATCCTGTCTCCCGGCCCGAAGTGTGTGTCTGTCAGGGGAAATGAAAGTTCTTTTTCAAAACCGATCGGCAACATTTTTTCACCAATAGCTTCGATCTTACCGTTATCTCCACTGCGGAATATCAGGGCAGGCGGGTGGCCTGCGCTCGAGTAAGTCACCATACTGTTTTCTGCATCCAGCACGCACAAAGCCGTCGTGAAAAAACGACCGACCGAAGAAAAACTGCGGTAAAGGTCCCGGTTCGCCTTTTTATAAAAAATATTTGGGAACTGCAAATCTTCCATATTCTTTTCGAAATAATCAATGACGCTTGTAGCGAGAATAGACGAAGAAAAATCATGGCCCGCCACATCGCCGATGAAAACAGCAGTCCTGCTCTGTCCGAGAAAAATTATCCCGTAAACATCGCCCCCCTGGTGTGACGCTGGAAGCACACTTACAGCGATTTCAAAACCGGGCACCAGGAAACCGAGTACACCACTGTCCTGCGTACTCATGCGGTCACCCGTTTTCAGCACATCTGCGATGCTGATAAGTGACGTCCTCTGCCGGTTGTTCTCACTCTTCATCTGCACTCCTGCACCCCGGCTGAGATATTACCGCCGATGCTTGTTCATGGTATCATACTTGGCTTTCCCATTCAATAAAGACCATATCCAATGATGGAACATAGATTTATTTTTTCTCGGCACAGTAAACAGAACCAACTCATTGTTGGCCGGCTCGAACGAATCGATCACGAGGGGTGATGTTTTCCGTATCTTAGTATATTGGAGAAAATATGCCGGAAATGTTTTATTCCTATCATCAGGCTGTCAATGTGAGATTTCGATAATTTGCTCTAGCCGATTCTGGGGCCGTATGAAATTGGAACCTGTTTTATGCTCGCACCGCTACCGATAAGACCGATGTAGAGTTCAGCCGAAAACGATGAGTCCGTCACCCGGAGTTTTTCCTTTACTTTATCAACGATTTCTTTTCTCGCGACCACATAACTGGAACCGATATCGTCGAGCATGTACTTGTTGCCGTAAAGCAATGTTGCGAGTGCGCCGAGCGCTCTATTTCCGAGTATCTTGTACCATGTCATATCTGCGCCGGGTTTATTGCACCGGCTGTGTATGCGGCTGCCTGAAACGACATCCGCATATTGCAAATGGGTTAGGAGTATGCCGAGGTCCGCAGCGTCGAATGTGCCTTCGGATTCGACCAGCACCACAATGTCTGTCATCGCTTCGTTCAGGGCTCTTATGCACGCGCTGCCGTAACCCCGCCGCGGCTCGACAACCACACGTGCACCCAACTTTGCAGCGATGCGGGCGGTGGAATCTGTGGAATTGTTGTCGACGACCACAATCTCGTCGATATATCCGAGCGCGACGAATGATTCGATCACGCCGCCGATACCGGCCTCCTCATTGTATGCCGGCATAACAACAGATATCTTTTCACCCGATGGCAGCATGTTTGTCCATGTTTTTTTCTGCACTGCTTTTTACTATTATAAAGTACCTGCCCCTGTATTCACAGGCACAAAATATCAAGCTTGGTTGACCATTTACACAATTCCAAAAAATATTGACCGTTTGTGCTGCCATTTTTTCCCCGCGAAAGCTTCGGCCTTTTCATAATGTCCGGGCAATTTTCCTTTCAGGGTGTGTCGAATTATCATCATCCATGTGGATATTATACAGGTAAATACAACTTGAAAGATGATGAAACGATGACCGATATTGTAATTGTCAACAGCACAAAGTCAGGGAAATATAACATTGAAGAAAAGACCGGAAAGTTTCAAAAAATGGTGGAAGACGCCCTTGGCGCAGGGGCTTCGGCTAACGAATACCGTATCGAAAACACAGGTTCGATCGACAGCCTTGATGCGATTATCAACCGCTTGATCAGCGAAGATGTCGGAAAAGTCGCCGTTCATGGCGGTGATGGTTTCGCGGCGTTGTTTTTCAACCGGCTCGACGCACTGAAAACATCGGCGCGGCGGTCGGACTACGCTCCCGACCTGCTATTTCTCAAGGGCGGAAGCGGAAACGCGATATCTTACTGTTCGGGCTTCAGGTCTGTGGCGGAAGCACTCGATCACTTTTGTGCAGGAGAGTATGCGACCGAAAAACTGACCCTGCTCGAGGTGACGGCGGGAGACAGAAGAGAACTCTCTCATTTCACAAGTTTCGGGGCGGACGGCGAGATCATCGAGATGTACCAGGCTCAGAAGTTGAAGGGCATCATCGGCTATATTTGGGCCGTGTTGAGATATTCGTTCGGGAGAAAACTTTATAATCCTGTTTTCAGGAGAAACGACGAGAATTACGATCTCGACATCGACCGAGACGGCGAGCACATCCATCACGGCCGCCACGAGGGCGGCGGTATATCGGCGATTCCTTTTGTAGGCTACGGTTTCAGACCTTATCCGCTTGCGGTGAAAGGTAACGCGCATATACGTTTCGTTCTTTTCGGCGCGCTCCTGATGCCGACTGTATTCAAATTCACAAAATGGGTTTTTACAAGAAAACCGAATCGCATTATGTTCGACTACGAGGTAGACACGGATATGGTGCTCGACTGTTCTTTCAACAAGCCGCTTCATATACAGATATCAGGCGATGTGCTGGAGCAGAAGCATTCGGCTGTCCGGGTCGGTTTCAATAAGTCAAATACAATCAATCTTGTCAAAAAGAAATAATGTGTGAACCTGTGATCCGATCACAAATCCGGGGTTTATCGCTCCTGCCGGGGCGTGGATCAAACGCCTTTATTATTGTTTGGTTTTGTGCAAAAGTGAGTGTAGAATGTGAACATCGGAAATGTATTGAATCACAAATAAACAACTAGCAAAGGAACGTACATCAAGATATATGGACGAGAATAAAGGAAACAATCCTCTCACAAAAGCAGCGGTTATTATAGTGCTCACATGTCTTGTGGGATTCATGCTCTTTAAATATGACATCAGTGAAATTGCGCCCGAAAATATAAAAGGGTGGATACTGTCGTTCGGTGTGCTTTCACCATATATATTCATCCTTTTGTATACGCTCAGACCGCTGGTGATGTTTCCGGCGAGCATCTTCATGGTAGTCGGCGGGCTTGCGTTCGGCGTGTGGCACGGGTTCCTGTATGTCTATATCGGATCGATCACAAGTGCGATCCTGGCGTATTTCCTTGCTCGATTTCTCGGACGCGATTTTGTGGTTAAGATTCTCGGAGATAGAATGTCGAAGATCGACAAGCTGCTGATGAATGAAGGTTTCTCGGTAGTTTTCTATATGCGTATGATAATGCCTTATGATCCTCTGAGTTACGTGGCGGGGTTATGCGATATTTCTTTTCGCACATATATGCTGGCCACAATGCTCGCCGTCATTCCCGGAATATTCGCTCACGTGTATCTCGGCAACGCCTTCTCGAAACTGTCGAGTCTGAACGATCTGCTTCGCCCCGAGTTCATGCTGTCTATCAGCATGATAGTCGGTGTCGTCCTTCTGTCGATTTTAATAAGGATTATCGCGAAACGTTTTGAGCAACACAATGAGCGAAATCCCCGAAGCCGGGCAACCGGCGAATAACCCCACAACCGCCGTCAGTCATTTTTCAGAAGGTCGAGCATCTTCTTGAGCGTTTCAGGGTCGGTGTTCCTGAGCTGATTCGCGAGTTCTTCTTTCAACTTCACCGGGTCATCTTCTTTTTCTTCCACTTTCAGGCCGAGTGTCTTCTTGACGGCATTTACGTAAGACGTAGCGGTAACGGGTTTTTCGAGATATATGCCGGGTCCGGAAATCGTCGAGTCGTCGAGTATCGCGTTCAGGTCGGAAC
>JAJRTR010000013.1 GCA_024278215.1 bacterium | reverse complement strand
TACTCGTCGGACACCAGGCAGGCAGACTGCAACTTCGATCCGGACGACCGCCTTATTCGTGTTCTCTCGTTTGCGCAATGCGGTGAACTCAGGGGCGCGAAGCATGACGGTTGCCTCAAGGCAACACACAATATATACGATATCGAGATGCTCGGTGGTTTGCTCTACGCGGTCAGCGGACGTGACGACACCACCTTCAGCCGCATCAATCCTGATGCCTACCTGGAATTCACAACTGAAAACCTTGGGTTCGGCAACATACAGCAGATTCGCTTCATTCCCGAAAAAGGACTTGCGGTAATGCCGATGTGGAAAAAGCCGAAAATCATGATTTATGATCTCGAACGTTCCGAACCTGTGTTCTTCGCCGACACCGGCAAAAGCAAACTGATAGAAATCGAGGAGTATGGCGACGAGTTTTTTGTTCTTTCCGAGAAACCGTGGCTGTTCAGATTATCCCGCGAAGACTATTCGGTGCGTGCACAACATCTGCCTATCGGACAGCCTCATCTCTACGACCTGAAGATCGACCACCGGCGCAATGCAATGTTTGTTTCCGACTGGATTTCAGGAAGTGTTTACAGGCTTGAAATAGACGGAATGAAGCTGGACAGGCAAAGGTTTCTCCCTTTCGTTTCGACGGGCCTCGCGCTGGACGAAGAGAGCTGCGAACTATTTGTGTCGCGTGGCGTGCTTGGTCGAATCGATGTGCTTGATTGCGAGAGCATGAAAACAAAGCGTGTGTACCACGTCGGTTTCGGCGGCCATGAGATCGCACTTTCACGCGATGGTAAAAAGATATTTCTCGTGAAATATTTCGGCGGCAAGTTCACCGAGATCGACAGGGAAACGGGCGACATCATAGACGAGTTTCCAATCGGCGATCAGACCCGCGCGCTGCTCTACACCGGAAGCCCGCCGCGGCTTTTCGTCGCGTCGAAATGCGGAATCTATGAAATAAAACTATAATCGTGAAGAATTCTCCGATGTCAGCATCGGGATCAACTCAAATAGCGTTTGCTTAAGGGCACAAAGCGATTTGGAGTACGACAATTCATTGTCGCTTTCAGCGCCGGGAATTAATTTTCTATCATCGTTTCCGGGGTGGACTATAAGAACGAGCAAACTCCGAACTCCTGTTCGGTTCCGGCGCGACAGGGCAGGGCAGATTATGGCGAAAAGATTATTTCCTGCCGAAGATGCCGCCCTTGGATTTCAGTTCTTCCATTTCGCGGTGCTTGTTCTGGAGAGCAGTCTGCAAGCGGTTGATCGTTTCGTCTTTCTGCCTCAATTTCGCCACCAGGCCTTTGCTTCTGTCGCCGACCTGCGACTGGAGTTCTTCTATTTTCTCGTCGCGTTCCTGCAAAGATTGCTGATAGGATTTTACCTGCTGATCGAGAGACATAAGCCGCGATTCTGCTGTTTTGAGCTGGTTGCGAAGCTGGTGGATTTCGAGTTTGAGGTTCTCGGTGTCGCGTACAGTGCGAAGCAGAGCCGCATAGTCGCTGGGTGATCCAACCTGTGATTGATCTTTTTTTTCTTCTTCCATCTTCTTCACCTCGCGGATGTATTTCTTTTGATTCACATATAATCAGGAAACAGTGTTCGCAGAGCGATGTCGAGTTCGGAAACCCGCTGGCTGGTGTTGCGTGCTTCTTCGTAGGTAACCTTATCGTATACCAGCAGCGCCGCGAGGGATTGTTCGAGTGTCTGCATACCGTAGTTTTCGACCGACGCGCGTATCGTGTCGTAAAGTTCGCCCGATTTGCCTTCGAGAATCAGGTCTGCGATACCCGGCGAATTAGTCATTATCTCGACGGCGGCGCAACGCCCGGTTCCATTTTTTGTCGGTAACAGTCGCTGGGAGATGATGCCCTTGAGCACCATTGCGAGCTGGATTCTTATCTGTCTCTGCTGTGCCTGCGGGAACGAGTCGATGATGCGGTCGATTGTCTGGGAAGCATCCAGTGTGTGGAGAGTGCTTATGACAAGATGGCCGGTTTCGGCGGCGCTCATGGCGGTGCTGATTGTCTCGAGGTCGCGCATCTCGCCGACGATGATGACATCGGGGTCCTGCCTGAAGATCATCCTCAGGCCCTCTTCGAAAGACAGAGTGTCCGAGCCGACTTCGCGTTGTATGACAGATGATTTGTCGTCTCTGAAAAGGTATTCGATCGGGTCCTCGATCGTAATGATCTGTTTGTGCATCGTGTTGTTGATGTATTCGATCATTGCGGCGAGCGTTGTGGATTTTCCTGAACCGGCCGGGCCGGTTACGATGACGATCCCCGCGTTTCGTGTCGCCAGGTCCTTGACGATCTCCGGAAGGCCGAGGTCATGGACGGAAGGTATATGGAAAGGAATAGTTCTGATGACAAGCGCTATCGTTCCGCGCTGGTAGAGGATGTTGACCCTGAAGCGAGAAACACCGGGAAGACTGTATGCGACATCGATGCCTTTATTTTTTTTGAGCCTGAGCTGGTCTTCGTCGTCGAGCACATCGAAGAGGAAGTCGTCCATGTCGCGGGTTGTGAGCCGGTCATAGTCGGTGGCGACGAGTTTTCCGTGCAGCCTGATAACCGGCGGTCGGCCTACTTTCAGATGCAGGTCGGATGCCTCTCTATCGACCATCATTTTCAATAAATCGTTCAGTTTCATAATATGACTTCGCCGCCGGTTACCGGAACCTTTCGCATATTATTATATACATCCTGCCGCATGTCTGATTTATGAGATTATATCGGATAAAAAAAACACTGTCTATAACAGGCTGATACGAAAAGGATGATTGCTGTTTCCCGGACTTGTTTTTTGTGGCGCGTGCAGGGTCGAAGCAGGGTTTTCGTTCAGGCGCTAAACACTACCGCAGTGTGGGCAGGGGGCGCCTTTATTGGAGATCGTTTTGCCGCATTTGCGGCATATAGTTTTGAGAGGTGCGCCGCAGTTCGGGCAGAATGTGTAGTCTTTATCGAGGATGCCTGTGCAACTGGGGCATTGCCTGTAGTCCCGATCCTCATTCAGGACTTTCATAATTGTTTCGCCTTCCGCCTTGCGGCAGTTTCGCACTTCGAGGGTCAATTCGTTGTGCGTCTTATTGTCAACGAGCAGAACAGATACATTGCAGCCGATGTTGTAGCTTTTTGAAGATACGTCCGCGATGAGGCTTCGCGGATATGCTTTGAAACCTGTGCCGTCTGTGAAATAGCTCCCTTTGACCATAATCAGTCGTTTGTCGGTGATAAGAAAGTAGTCGCGTGTCTCGGGCCGCTGGAGCCTGCCGGTTTCTATCGCCTGCATGTTGTGCGGCACAGCGACAATTACCTTTTCGTCGGGGCCGAGCATTGTCCCCAGGTGTTCCATGAGTTTCGATTTGATTCTTATCAGCGGTTCCAAATCAGCTCCATTAATAGAAAAAACTTCTCCGATACCCCGTACATGCTGCGGGTTAGATTTAGTCCGCCTGCTTATGTTTTATTGCGAAACTCGGGTTTAATACCCCCGCCGCAAGCGGCGGGGATAATCATTCATCGTCGTCATCGTCTGCGAAAGATTCAATGCCCAACAATTCACAGACAGTGCCATAGATGCCTTCCCGGTCGATCTTGTAGTGGTAATACAAATCTTCGGGATAGCCGATGACAGAGAAGCAGTCGGGGATGCCGAGGCGTTTGAATTTGCAATGCACACCGGCGTCCATGAGCACTTCCGCGACTGCGCCGCCGAGCCCGCCGATAATATTGTGTTCCTCGACGGTGATGATCGTACCGGTTTCCTGTGCGGACTTGATAATGGCGTCTTTGTCGATGGGTTTAATCGTGTGCATGTTGACAACGCGAATGTCGGGGCGACCGCTTTTGCCGTCTTCGGTTTCTTCGGCGAAGTCTTCAGCCGCTTCCATAGCTTCGCGGACGCACATGCCGCAGGCGATGATCGTAGCGCTTGCGCCCTCGCGCATCGTGATGGCTTTGCCGAGTTCGAAATCGTAGTCTGTGGAATCGTAGGCCGGTGGCTCGAAACCGCGTCCGATGCGCATGTAGAGGGGGCCCTTGTGTTTCGCTGATGCCTCGATAATGCGGGCGGTTTCGATGCCGTCCGCGGGTACGGTGACCGTCATGTTCGCAAAGGAGCGCATGATGGCAAGGTCTTCTGTGGCGTGGTGTGTGGTGCCGCCGTTGCCCATGCTGAGACCGCTGTGAGTGCCGATCACGGTGACGTTCAGATTCGGGTAGCAGAGGTCTGTGCGCACCTGTTCGCAGGCACGCATCGATGCGAAGCAGGCGAAGGTGGCGATGTAGGGTTTCAGGCCCGCGAGTGCCATGCCCGCCGCCGCGCTGATCATATTCTGTTCGGCGATGCCCATGTTGAAAGAGCGTTCGGGGAATTCGTTGAAGAATGTGCCGATTTTAGTGGATTTCGCAAGGTCCGCCGTGAGGCAGACGATTGTGGGATCTTCTCTGCCGATGTCGCAGAGTGTTTTTCCGAAAACCTGTCCCTGCGTCAGGTCGTTTAAATCTTCTATCGTGTAGGAAAGTCCTCCTGCCATGTTTAGGCCTCCTTAAGACTTATAGTAAAGAATAGAATTGCTTCAGAGCGACAGTTTTTCTATGTCGCTTACAGCCTGTTTTTCGCTTTCCTCGTCCAGACCGCCGTAGTGCCATTTTACTTCGTTTTCCATGAAGGACACGCCGCGCCCTTTGGTCGTGTTGCATATAACACAGACCGGTTTGTCGCTGTCCGGGCCGGGCAGGTTTTCGAAAGTGTCGAGCAGTTCGTTGTAGTCGTGTCCGTTGATGACTTTAGTATCAAAGCCGAATGCTTTCCATTTGTCCTCGAGCGGTTCGATGGACATGATTTCCGCTGTCGGTCCGTCGATCATAAGCCTGTTGCGGTCGATTATGGCCGTGACGTTGCCAAGTTTGTAGTGGGCGGCGGACATAGCCGCTTCCCACACGGAGCCCTCGTTGCATTCGCCGTCGCCGAGTATGCAGAAAGTGCGCCACTTTTCGTTTTTGAGGCGTGCGCCGTTGGCAAGTCCGACACAGACAGACAGTCCGTGGCCCAGTGAACCGGTACTCATGTCGATGCCGGGGACTTTGTTCATGTCGGGGTGCATGCCGAAGGGACTCATGTACTGGTTGAAATCGTTCATGAGTGACTCTTCGTAGTAGCCGACATCGGCCAGCACGGGGCAGATGCCAATACCGCCGTGTCCTTTGCTGAGTATGAGCCGGTCGCGGTCGGGTTTCTTCGGGTTCTTCGGGTCGATGTCAAGGATATGCCAGTACATCGTGAGAAGAATCTCCGTCATGGAAAGGCCGCCGCCCACATGGCCGCCACCCGCTGTGACTACCAGCTGGATGATCTTTTTCCTCACCTCTATCGACTTCTGTTTGAGGAATGCCACCAGTTCATCACGAGATTGGTAATTGTGAAGCATTTGTGAATAACCTCCTGTCTGGTTTTTGTTGACTTCGAAGCACTTGCGAACATGTTCGCCGGTGCGGATACATTAGAGCCAATTGCAAAATTCCGATTCGGCTGCGGTCGGCTGCAATTGTCCATAGCTGTGTTGTCGGCACAAAATCATCCTCGACGTACTCGGCGAGTACGCCTGCGGGGATTTTGTACCTCCGCCTTGCTTCTGAAAAATTTCGTTCGACCTCGCTACGAACATAATTTTGCAATCTCATTACTTTAGCGGCTTTAATAATGTAAACGCGGCCCTTAACGTTTTATTGAAAGACGTTCGAGCAGGTCCGCGAGATTCTCGAGTTCCGCTTTCGAGAAATTTTCACGCGCGGCGGCCGCGAGTTTTTCGAATATGCCGTCGAACTGTGTGACGATCGTTTGTCCCTTGCGTGTGAGAGTGAGGAACACGGCTCGGCGATCGTCCTCGCTGCGGTGGCGCTTGAGAAACCCCTTTTTATCGAGCTTGTCTATGCACCAGCTCGCCGTGCTCATGGATATGCCCAGTTCGCGCGCGACATCGCTGACCCGTGGGTTCTCGATGCGGTCGACAGCCCTGATTATGCCGTGTTCCTTCGAGTTGAGTTCGGCATATTGACCGCTGTATATCTCCACGTTTTCGTAGAGTTGCTTGATCTGTGTAAAGAGTTTTCCGGATACTTCCTGTTTCATGCCGAATATTCCAATAATTGGACTATCCGGATTTTAAAATATTCGACGCCCCCGTGTCAAGTGGCGTTGTCTTCTTGAGTGTGCGACATAAAAGTGGGTTAAAAACAACCACATTTTTAATGTGCGAAAAACAGGGACTGGCAACGCTGTCTTTTGCGGTACCTGCCCGCTTTTCGCAAAAACCTGCTTTTGCGTCGCACACCCTGTCTTCTTCCGCCGCCGATTTGTTTTGTCGTAGGGAAAGGTTGGAAACGAACCGGTCGGCGCGACCGTTCACGGGGTGTTGAAACGAGCCGCCGTCCTGCTGTCATTCAGCACCGCATGGCACAGGTCGCACCTGTGCGTGTATGTTTTTTCGAGCGCATCGAGCGTCCCGGCCCGCAATGCGGCTTCCACAGGCCCGCCCGCCGCCAGCGCGTCCATAAGTTCCGAGCCGCGCGCCCGGTCTATCATTTCTCCGAGTGTCTCATCATATATATTGCCGATGACAAGCGCGTCGATAAACTGACATGCGTTTCCGCAACATGCGCGGACTGCGCCGGACGGCTCGACCCACAGGTAACCCACTCCCTTCGGTCCGAGGCATCCGAACGGCGCTATGTCGTCTCTCCTGCCCCATCGGGGCTTATCCGGTACCGACAAACTCACCTTTTTCAACAGGAACTCGCTGTCCGGGAGCTGTTTCCACGTCGGTCTCGTCGGTGCCCAGAAACCGATCTTTATACGTCCGGCAGGCGTTTCGAGCATGTTTCCTCCGACGCGCGACTCGAATCCCTTCGCGCACAACAGCCTGCAAAGATTGTCCAGCATCCGGCGCGACCTGTCTTCGTCTATGTCGCAGCATCCGATTGCGAATCGTTTCAGGTTGAAATAATCTGCGGCGGCGAAGATGAAACCGGCGGTATATTCTAGAGGTATACGGCGGTGAAAGTGGTCGACGCTTATGCGGAAACCGGCACTGAAACCAGCGTCCGACAGGCTGGAAAAGAAACTCCGCAACGCGGCTTCGTCGCGGGCGATGCGGCAGTTGGTCGGCGGTCGGTGGCACTTCATGCTCAGCCGCCTGCCCTCCCTGACTATCTCGACAAATGTTTCGGGCTTGAGCGTGGGCTCGCCGCCTACGATCTGGAATGCGTGCAGCCCGGCGGCTTTCGCTTCGCCGAGCAGTCGCCGCGCGGTGTCTGCTGTTATTTCCTCCGCAGTGTCTATTTCATTAAAACGGATATTGCAGTGATCACACATCGAAGGACAGGCGTAAGTGACGGCAAGTGCAATGCCCTTTGGGGTGTAAGTTATGCCTGTTTCCTTATTATTCATTTTTCAGTGCGGACTCCGCTTCACTCTTTGTCAACTGCATCCACTGGCCGCAGGGGAGCGAGCCGAGTTCGAGCGACCCGATAGCGGTTCGCCGCAGGCTGATCACGGGATGGCCCACCGCGCGCAACATGCGCTTCACCTGCCGTTTGCGGCCCTCGCGTATCTTTATCTCGATGTCGGAGGCATCAATTTCTTCCGGTGGCCGATTTTTCTTTTTCACGCGCCGCACCTTTGCGGTGGTTGTCCCGATCAGCCGCAGTACGGCGGGCGCTGTCGGCCCGTCGTCGAGTTCAATACCGGCGCGCAGACGGTCCAGCGTCTCTTCGTCCGGCACTCCCCTGACAACGGCCCTGTATGTTTTAAATACTTTGTGGCGCGGATGCGTGACCCGCTGGCTGAAAGCGCCGTCGTTCGTGAACAGCAGGAGCCCTTCCGTGTCGTAATCGAGGCGGCCCACATGAAACACACGCACCGGTGCATCGCACACATAATCCATTACTGTTTTCCTGCCCCTGTGGTCCCGTGCCGCGCAAAGGCAGTCGGCGGGCTTGTTGAGCATGATGTAGACATGCTGCTGCGGCCTGACCTCTTTGCCGTCGACAGTGATTCTATCGACGCCTGCCGCCGCTTTTGTGCCCGGTGCGACGACCACTTCGCCGTTGACGCTGACGCGCCCCGCGAATATCAGGCCCTCGCACGCGCGGCGCGAGCCCAGCCCGCAGGCGGCAAGTATCTTCTGCAATCTCTCTTCTGCCATCTGTAATAGTATTGCCCAATAATTCAGGATTTTCTATGGAGCCAGTTGCAAAATTCTGATTCGGCTGCGGTCGGCTGCAATTGTCCATAGCTGCGTTGCCGGCATAAAATCGTCCTCGACGTACTCTAAAAGTACACCTGCGGGGATTTTACACATCCGTCTTGCTCTGAACAATTTCGTTCGACCTCGCTCCGAACATAATTTTGCAACTGGCTCTATGATAATCATTTTTTCAGCGCATACTGAAGGTAGCGCTTTATGTTGCAGGCGGTTGTTTTCGTGTATACGGCCGGTTCTGCCTGAGATGGGCCACGGACTTCCAGCCGGGCCAGTCCGTGGCGGCGTTCGAGTCCGCTGTTTGTCGCTTCGACGCCTGCGCGTATCCTGATATGCTTCTTTGCATTTGACTTTTGCCGCTGAAACTCTTTTCCTTTTAGCAAATATAGTGTAGAATAACCGGGTTCAACGTGGAGCTATCCCAGGCTGAAAATTGAGATTACGTTTTATTACATAATTGGTATATTGATTTTATTTTCACGGTTTTTCATCCATAGTTGAAAAACGAAGAGACGCAGGGCGATTTGAAATGAATACATTCTGGCGTGTTTTATACCAGCCGTACAAGTGGCTGTTTGTTATCCCGATGGTAGGCATATCTATGGCGGTTTTCGGAACGAGCGCGATTATCGCTTCGTACTTCAGCAAAAAGGTGGCGTGCATGTTTTTCGGCGGCTGGTGGGCACGGTTCGTCTGCGGCATCACACCAATGTTTCTCACGGTCACGGGCCGGGAGCATATCGACCATGCGCAATCTTATGTCGTTGTGGCGAACCACCAGAGCGTCTACGACATGCTGTCGATCTTCGGACACCTGAAGATGAACCTGCGCTGGGTGATGAAGAAACAATTGCGCAAAGTCCCCTTCCTCGGCTATTCAAGTGTGCGGGTCGGTAATGTTTTCGTCGACCGCTCCAACACCGAGGCGGCTATAAAATCCATCGCCGAAGCGAAAGAACGCATCAGGGGCGGCGTGTCCATGATGTTCTTCGCCGAGGGCACAAGAAGCATGACGGGGAAACTGGGCGAATTCAAAAAAGGGGCGTTCTACATGGCGCTTGAAATGGGACTGCCGATTCTGCCGGTGACGCTGGACGGAACTATGCGGATACTGCCGCCCACGACATGGGCGCTGTTTCCGGGCCGCGCGTCGATGACGATTCACAAGCCTGTCGACATCAACGGCTACTCTCTGGAAAATATGGGCGAACTAATGGCGAAGGTGAAGGAAATCATCGGCAGCGCCCTGACGAAGTAACGCCATCGAAAAAACCGTGCTACCGCATCAGATTTATCAGGAGATGTTGGCCTGTGAGAAGCAACACAAGGCGCCGGAATCCTTCGACCGAACCGGCGCCCATCCTGTCTGCGATCCCTCGCTCGATGTCGCCTAGTGTCTTCAGGCCGTCGAATGATTTATAAACAGCTTCGACATCGGAAGCCGCCGCCGCCGGCCACTCGAACTCGCCGCCGTACATGACATCGTCGCAGAGGCTACGGTCGTTCACCAGAAGGAATATCCTTTTTTCATCGGGCACAAGAAAAGCCGCCGAGAGCCGCCGCACCGGGTTGTGCGTGAAAACCAGCTCGGGGTTCAGCCTCAGCAACTCGCGGTCGACATAGTTCCGCACGTCCTTTTTCCAGTCGTTCCAGTGGCCTGTGGAACACAGGTAGTTGCGGCACATCCGCGGCCTGTCTTCATATATCGTGCAGTGGTCGTCATCGCCGAGATATACGCATATTCCGTTTTCTGTTTTAAGCTGGACAATCTTGTGGTAGCACTCGATGTCTTTTGTGCATTGTTCCTTCTTTTCGATACAGAGGTACTCCATCAGGTATTTGCCCGACCTGATCTCATCGGGAGTGAGCGCCACGCCGCCACCGAGTTTGCAACACATAGCACGGCAAAGACCGAGCACTTCCGTACATTTGAAGAGAGGCGGCGATTCTTTTTTTTCGTATGAAGGCATAACGCTGGCTTCCTGTTCGGACCGGTGCTGCACGGCAACTGCCGAAAACAGCGTCTCTTACTATTGTACTCTCTGTCTCTGTTCCCTTCAAACCCGCCGCGCCGCTTCGAAGGCGTGAGGATGTTCATGAACGATCTCTTATCTTTCATCATCTACAGGACACCGGAGCGTCCGGTTTCCTTATTATCCGGATTCTGAATTTCATCGGTCGGATGCGGTTCGTTCTGAAGAGTCGGTTTTTTCGCATTAACAGAGATTCGGGCCTGTCCGCTCGAAATACTCGCGGCTCTCTTCGACTGAACCGGCCATATCAATATTTCCGTCTTTCATAATCACGATGCGTGTGCCGATGTCGAAAGCCTCGTCGTGGTCGTGGGTGACATAGAGAAGTGTAAACCCGATGTTGTTGTGGAGTTCGAGGATTTCTTTTCTGAGTCGTATATTGAGTTCAAGATCGAGGCTGGAGAGAGGTTCATCCATGAGGAGCGCGCGGGGATTCAATACCAGCGCGCGGGCGAGAGCGACGCGCTGCTGCTGACCGCCCGACAGATTCGCCGGTCGGACGCCGGCGTATTCTTCCATCTGCACAAGCCCCAGTATTGTGCAGATGCGGTTTTCTCTTTCGGCTTTCGGCACGCCTCTCGCCTTCAGGCCGAACTCCAGGTTTCCCTTTACTGTCAGATGCGGCCAGAGCGCCAGGTCCTGAAACACCATTCCCAGATTGCGCCGCTCCGGTTCTTTCAGGGTTCTGCCATCGGCGGCAACTGTTTCACCCGCTATTTTTATTGCCCCGGAATCAGGGGGAATGAATCCTGCCAGAAGCCGGAGCACGGTGGTTTTTCCGCAACCGGAAGGGCCGAGGATAACGATGCGCTCGCCCTCGGCAACCGCCAGCGAAAAGTCGTGCAGCGCTGTTTGGCCGCTGTAATGTTTTGTCACGTTTTCAAACTCGATGATGTTCAATGATTACCTCTCAGACTGAATATTATTCCTCCCGCGGTTAAAGGCAGGAGCGTGGCGGAGATCATGAGCACGCAGAGGGCGGCTATGAGTTCCGGCGAACCGTTGGCCATGAGCGTGAAGATGCGGACCGGCAGTGTGTCGTGGCCGGGAGGATAGACCATCATGGTGATGCCCATGTCCCGGAGGCAGAAGATGTAACCGACAAGCCAGCCGAGCGCAAGGCCTGTCTTTGTCATGGGCGCGACGATTATCGCCATACGCCGGGGCCATCCCGCGCCCGCTATCTGCGCGGCTTCCTCCATCGAGGGCGGGATCAGGCCGAGTGCGGACACGGTGATCCGGCTTGTGAGAGCGGTGTACCTGGCAAGGTAGCCGAGGATTATAATCGCCGGGGTCGCATAGATAAAGTTTGTCCACGGCCTGTTCCATAAGCTGATCAGTCCGATACCGATAACAGTACCTGGAAGGGCGAAAAGGAATATGGTTATCGAATCGACGCCGCGCCAGAAAGGCAGCGCTCTGGTGTGTATGAGATAGCCGGAGAAGAAGCCGAGCAGGACGAGCAGCGATGCGCCCGCGGCGGCGTAGGCCATGCTGCGCAAAAGACTGTCCTCAGCCCTGCCGAATGCTTCGACATAGGCGGAAAGATGTGCCGATTGGGCGACAAGCACGAGTATCGGCATGATCACGATCAGAAAACAGAACAATCCAACCGTAATGAACATCTGTTTCCGGTAACGGCCGAGTTCTATCAAAGGTAATCGTTCGCCGTCTGTGACGGGCCGCAACTGGTATGTTCTTTAGCGGAGAAAAAGCTTTTCCGCACCGATAATCAGGAATGTGACAACGGCGAGTGGGACTGCTGCCGCCGTCGCCGCTCCGAAGTTGTAAAAGGCGGAAAACTGGGTAAAACTTTCCACCGGGAAGACGTCGTACCTGAGGAATCCGGGCACGCCGAATTCGCCGAATGTCAGCAGAAATACAAGCATCGCGGCCAGCAGAACACCCGGAAGGATCAGGGGTATGACGATCCCTTTGAGAACACCCGGCCAGCCGGCAACAAGCCGCCCCGCTTCTTCAAGTCGCGGATTGACGGTCCTGAGACATGTCATGGTCAGCAACATCACAACAGGCAGGAAAGTGGAAAACAGCACAAGCACACAGCCGGGCAGTCCGAAAAGACGCCCACTGACGGCTTCCGCCAGGGACGGGCTGAGATGCCTTGTAAGAAAGCCTTCCTTGCCCAGGAGGTAGAACCATGAGACTGCGGTAATGTATGGCGGGACCAGCAGCGGAATAATAAAAATGAAGGTAAAAAACCGGCGAAACGGAAGGTCTGTTTTTGAGAGTAATATCCCCAGCGGCAATCCCACCGCCGTAGCGGATAATGTGACGATCGTCGACAAAAGGAAACTGTGATTAACAAGACGCCACTCGTGGCCGGAGGACAGCAGCCCGCTGTAGGCCGCAAGGCTGAAATGCCCATCTGCCACCACACTTTTAACAAGCATGGCGGCCACAGGCGCAAGACCGATTACAACAAGCAATATGGCGGCGGTTGCGAGTGTGGCGCGTCTTGCCATTCAGAGCCCCATCCACTCTTTAAGCATTGGCTGTGTGTCGACCATCTTTGCCGCGACATCGGCATAATCGACCTTCATAACCCTGATGCTCTCGACAGGCTTGACTTCCGGAGGCAGCTCGACACCAGGGTGCAGGGGAATCTGTGCGCAGTCTGCGAATGCCAGCTTGCGTTCCGTCGCTTTTGAGAGCAGGTAGTCGATCAATATTTTTGCGTTTTCCAGGTGCGGCGCACCCTTGATGAGGAGAACGGCGTTGGGCACGATGAAAGCGCCCAGGCCGGTCGGCCCCTGGTCCGGGTAGATCATTTCAATGGGTTTACCCTGTCTAATGCGGTTCACCGCGTCGTCGCTGTCCACGAGACTGAAATCATATTGCCCCGCGGCGACAAAATCCGCGCTTTCGCCGTTATTTGTTGATACCGCGACACCGTTTTTTTTCATTCCGGCCATGAACGCCTTCGCCTTTTCGTCTCCCCAGATGGTGAACAGAGCG
Organism: bacterium; assembly: GCA_024278215.1. Lineage (GTDB taxonomy): Bacteria > UBP15 > UBA6099 > UBA6099 > JAJRTR01 > JAJRTR01. The sequence continues at coordinate 3,977 of JAJRTR010000013.1, read as the reverse complement.
GCGACTTCGGACGTTGTAGTTCCGAAAAGCGGATTGGCGATAACCGCCCGCCCTTTCCAGCGCGGGTCCGTGTAGGCGCTGATGGATTGCGGCTTGTCTTTTACGTTTTTGTTGACGACAAGCACCCTGGCCCTGGCCGAAAAACCTGTCCAGTATCCCTCCGGGTCCTTAAATACATTCGGAATATCCGCGGCGTTCGGGGAAGTGTACGGAGCCGAGACTCCCTTATGTTTAAGAACTTCCGCACGAATCGGCTCATTGGCCCAGTAGACATCGGCCTGCGGGTTGCTCTTCTCGGCGATAAGGCGGTTCATGGAACCGGTGCTCTTTGCCTCTTCCGTGTCGTAAACCGCTTTGACTTTTATGCCGGTTTCTTTCTCGAAGTCCTTGAGTATGGGTTCCGAGAAGACCTGGTCTTCGGAGACGTAGACGGTGACGGTTTTATTGTTCGCCGACTTTCCGCTGCACCCTAAACCCAGGATCGCCACCGCGGCGGTAATGGCGATTACTACCATAATCTTCTTCATGTTTGAAGCCTCCTTCTGCTTATCGTTTATTCTACTGAACTCACCGGCTTTTGCCATAAAGTTTTTGCGACGGCATGTCGGCACGGGATCGTCCTGAAGGGCCTATCCCAAATCACTTGCATCCGCACAAGGCCACAGGCTTATTATACCTGCTGTAAGTGTGACAACCATAATAAACACGGCGGCGACAAAAAAACCGTCAATGTTAGTTGTAAACCACAGTATCTCACCTGCCAGCCCGGTGGCCATGCCGAAAACCGAGGCCCGTGCAAAGAGCCTCGCCCACGTGTGTCGTTCCGGGCGGTTGTTGTATTTGCTTCCGACGGCAAGCAGAACAGCAAGGAACACAGGCAGAAGGAAAAACGAGTACAGCAGGTGTGCACGTATAAAAATGTTATCGTTAAGAGCGCCGGGCGCCGGGGATTCACCTGCTCCGTAAAAGCCTTCGTTGAGTTCTATGAAGATGCCCGGCAGTACCGAGCCCGCGAATCCGGCTATCCAGTTGACGAAAACGGCGATACGAATGTCTGCCTTGAGTGGAGAAAATGATTTCCCGCCTTTGTGCTCCAAACGCCCGGAAAGCCCCACCATAAGCAGAAGTATGCCGATTTGTCCGGCTGATAAGACTATGTCGTCGAGCGGAATGCCGCTTGGACCCGACACGAAAAACGTCGGAGGCTCCCAGCCGATCACAGCGGAAACAACATAAATGCCTGTTGCCGACAGGAGACTGATAAGCGTTACCCATAAGCCGGTGTCGCTTATGCGTTTTCTCCAGCCGGCGCGGGCCTGATACTGGAAATAAATAGCCGCTACAGCGGCCAGACCACACAGAAGAGCGGCAACAATAAGGTGCGAGTGAGATGCCGTAAGCCCATCCTGGAAATCGGCCGGGGTCATACCGACGGTGTTAAGCAGTGCGTTTGTTCCGGGGACGGTTCCGATCCCTATGTCGTGACACCATCCGGCAAGGTGTCCGAAAGGCGCTGCGATAAGAATCATGCCGATCGAGAAAAACAGAAGCCGGAACGCCGCACCTGTTTTTCTCTCTTTCGCATCCTTTTTCAGGGCTGGGGCCGCCATGCCGATCAACAGGATTATACCGAGGCAATCGGTCATTACCATGCCGATGATCTGAACAATGACGGCGGTGGACATTCCTTCGTCGCTACTGAAGACGGACCCGGCGCCGACGAACAGGACGGCAAGTATCGCGCACACATAATAGACTCGCTCATTCACTACTTTCAGGTGGAGCGTTTTCTGTGTTATAAGATAGAGAAGGATCAGAACCGGTACCATGACACCGTGATAGTACATGGCGTCCGAATAGCTGAAATCACCCGGTGCAAACCAGTTGATCCCGAAAAAGGGACTTAATAAAAGTGCGGCGACAATCCAGCAAACCGCAACAAAAACAGCAATGTCCGATAGAGGAATCGACTTAACTCGATTGTATGGTTTTTCCATTTCTTTTCACCTTTTCCCTCTGTGGTTTCCTCTTCGATGTTCCCCCCATTGGCTTCGACAGCCCGGCGGGCGAAAGACAACCCCCGCCCCGCACCGCCCATCTCCCGCGAGCGCGCCTTGTCTACACGGTAAAAACGGTCGAAAATACAATCGCGGGGTTCAGCGGCTTCTTCCGCGGGGTTCTCGCTTTTACCTACGCTCTGTTGCATCTGCTGTAATCCCTGTTGCTGTCCGGGCAGATATAAAGGCATGGCAACGGCGCTGGGGTCAAATGTTATCTGCATTAGACTCACCTCCTCTCACATACTGTTTCTGTTTCAGACCACGACCGAAAGAAAAATATCAATTGATCTCGACACCTTGTTGTGTATTTCGGAATAAATCTGATTCGATTCGGAAAACTTATCATATTTCCGTTATATCCCCGGACGAGGGTATTAGTCAACTTAAACTTTCCTTAATATTTTGTAAGAATCAAACCAGCTCTTTTGCAAAGTGCAATAGAGCCAATTGCAAAATTCTGATTCGGCTGCGGTCGGCTGCAATTGTCCATAGCCGCGTTGTCGGCACAAAATCATCCTCAACGTACTCGACGAGTACGCCTGCGGGGATTTTGCACCTCCGCCTTGCTTCTGAAAAATTTCGTTCGGCCTCGCTACGAACATAATTTTGCAATTGGCTCAATACTTTGTATCGGGCGGACGGGGTGTCAGAAAGAGAGTCGCCAGGTGACGAAGAGGTAGAGGCAGTATGCCTGGGCCGCGGCGAGCGCTGTAAGCGTGACGATGCGTACCGTCGTGTGCCGGAACGCCGCACCGAAAACGATGAATACGGGAAATGCCGCGAGCGCGTACCTGGGCAGGCCCGACAGAGATGTGGCGCTCATGGCGACGAGAAGCACGGCGAGTGAATACAGCCCCTGCGATACGGAAATCCTGTATGTGGCTATGATGCCGCAGGAGATGAAGACGAGCGCTGTTCCGGTCGCGAGTACCGTGGAGAAATTCTGTGACATGCCTGTCTCGTAGGCGAGAGAGAAAAACGGCGAGGTGAGCGAGTGCCCCCAGTGTCTCTGGGCTTCAAAATATGACGATGTTTCACCGGTGAGGAAGTAAAGGAAAAAGAAAAACGCGAGTCCGCCGAGCGGCGCGACGGCCAGTCCGGCGAGGCCCGCCGCCCAGTCTGTCTTATCAGCTTTGTTTCCTCTGTTCGCCGTCGCGTAAATAATGAATTCGAGCGCAAGCGCAGGTGCAAGAATGAAACCTGCAAGGCGCGTGGCGGAGGCTGCCGCCGCCGCAGCGCCCGCACAAAGCCAGAGCCGCCTCCGCGCGAAATAAAAAGTCGATACTGCCGCCAGCAGGAAAAGCGATTCGCTGTATACTCCCGATAATATGAACGAAGACGGAAACGCATAGAGGAAAAACACCGCTCCCCAGGCCGCGTTTTCACCCGCTTCACGGGCGGCGAGCCCGAACAGAACGAAAGACAAAAGCAACAGACAGACGTTTGACACAATCAGCCCGGCGGCGACTTGATTGCCCGCGAAAAACGTCGTTATCTTCAGCGCGGCCGGATACAGCGGGAATACCGTTATGTTCGACTGGCGGTCGCGCTCGTAGCTGTAGCCTTCGCGAGAGACGTTTATAAACCAGAGCGCGTCCCACCGCCGCCAGGGTTCGAGCAGCGTGTTTTGTTTCGTATGATGTCCGCGCCACATTGTGCTGTCCGGCAGCGGCGCGGCGGGTGCCGGATATTTAAGATAAATAAATGAAGCGGCGGCGAATGTGATTATTCGCGTGATAAGAAAAAGGATGAATATCTTTCTGTATGGGATCATCGTCCGGTCTGTTTCGCCGTCGTTTATCATCTTATTTATCACCGGTTCCACCGGTCGCGGCAGCGCCCGTTTTTTCCAGCGTCAGCGACAACATCAGGCTCGCGAAAAGAGCGATAATGAGCACATATTTCGCGCACAGGAGC
>JAJRTR010000012.1 GCA_024278215.1 bacterium | reverse complement strand
TTTGCCAAGCGCGGCTTTTTCATAAATCCTGTATCTACCTGTATAGACGCCGTCCTTTTTAACTTTGTCGCCGCCGTTTTTTCCGTCATCATAAAGCAACGCCATATCGTTGCCGCAGTCGAGCCACACCTTTACAAATATTATGTCTCTGTTGGGGTCCTCGGCCTTGACGCTGAACTTTATCAATTTGTTCTGCCGGGCTTCGCCGTCTACGCTCACCTCGAAGTCTGAAACCTTCGGTGGCATGTTCTTCGATTCGTCCCTTGCCCAGGGCGGGTGATATTCTTTGCGCTTCAGATACTTATTAAAATAGGCGAACATATCATCGACGAGTCCGAAGATCGTGTCCATCGAGGGAACATGCCCGCCGTCGAACCACGTTATCTGTTTTGGCTCGCCGAATCCGTGGTACAGGGCCAGGGCCGCTTCGGACGGAACAAGTTCGTCGAGCCTTCCGTTGATCATAAGCACCGGCCTTCCTTTCGTCCGGTAGACATAGTTCAGCGGGTCGATGCAATTGTAAACGCTGAAGATTTCTTCGAGCGGTTTGCCCGACATTTTCAGGCTGTAGAGCGGACCGAATATGCTTTTTTCGCCTACCTTCATCCAGTTTGCGCCGCCCACACCGAACGCGCCGACACGTATGCGGTCGTCGAGAGAGAAGAGAACCGAGCCAATGAACGAGCCCATGCTAAGTCCCATTATCCCTATCCGGTCACTGTCGATCTCGTCCAGGGTTTCGAGGTAGTCGATGCCGCGCATGTTGTCGATAACGGTCTGGATAAAAGCGTCGCGGCTGGAGTAGATATATTTGGAAATAATATCGTGCCCCTCGCGTTTCCTTTCATTCCTGTACTGCGCGTCGATGGCAAAAAGAGCGTATCCCTTCTGAGCGATGAGAACATCGGCGGTTTTGCCCATATCTTTTTTCATGCCGTGCCCGTGCATGAAAATGATTACCGGGTGCGGTCCCTTTTTCTTCGGCACGGTCAGTATGGCTGGCACACGCTCATTGTTTGCGCTGTCATAATGGATGTCATAAGTAATGGTGAGCGCAGTCTCGCGCTTGACTTTTTTCTCCAGGTTGAAAGGAAGGTTCCTGTCATAGCCGAACAGAGCGTCGAGCGGAACACTGTCGATGCGCTCGAAATCTTTATTGTAAAAGGCGTCGTTCTGCGCGTATGCGTGTGTCGCTGATACGGCGAATATGGTAATAACCAACATGATCAATGCGTATCTTTTCATTTTTTGTGAACTCCTGTATTTTTTATGTTACACGCTTCACTTCTCGCGCTGCTCATTCAGTAATACTATACTTTAGATTAAAAAAAATGACAGGGCAAATGATAGTTACAGTGCGGGTGTTTTTGTAATAATCGGTTCAGTTATTATGATCATGCGGGAGACCTGAAAAATGAAAAGAATACTTATTATCGACAGTCTTGGCAACGACATCGGAGCATACTGCAATCGACGAATCGAGACGATTCTCGGTAGCGGATACGAATATGTGGTTCTTGACGCGACAAGAGACGAGTTGCCGGATCAGCCGGTCGAGTGGACGCGGAAACAAAGTATTGCCGCCGCCATTGCGCCGGGTTCGCTGAGTTCTCCGCTTGATGATGATGAATGGATCAGGGATTTCGAGCAGTTCCTGCGTGCATGGCCGGAGGCGGGACTGCCCGTGCTCGCGATATGTTTTGCACACGAGGCGCTGGCTTCGGCACTGGGCGGAAAGCTCGAACACACAGGTCGTTATGTTGTCGAGATGCAGGATGTGGAGATACGCGTCGGGGGTGATCCGTTGTTTGACGTGTTCGCGCCGACTGTGAGGATGCCGCTGGCGCATTCTGTGCAGGTGGCGGAAGCGCCGCCGGGATTTGTGGTTGCAGGCTCCACTCCCGATTGTCCCATTCAAGCTATGAAGCACAGGCAGTTGCCGATCTATGGTGTGCAGTTCCATCCCGAAGTAGATGCAGGCATAAAAAAAGTCGACCCCGACTGGAATGTCATTGCCGACAGTGAACTCGACAATTTCGCGGGTGCGGATTTTATCAGGCGGTTTATTGATATATTTGTCAGTGGATGACGTCTGGCCGATGATACCTTTTCTACATGCCATCGCCGCACACTGGGGGTTTCCGGAAGACAAGTGAGCGGGCTAATGCAACTTGGATTCCGCCAGTTTCAGCGCTTCGATCTTTTCAGTCAGCGCGCGCTCGACCTTGTATACTTTATCCCTGTTCGCATTGCGCACATACACTTCGCTACCCACAAAGTTGCCGACTTCCAGTTTTATCTCTGAATTATCCTTCATCCATAAGATGAGTTTGTATCTCGGTGAGACAAGGCCGAAATCAATGAGCGGCGGGTATTCCTCATCCTCGAAACCCTTTGCTTCCGCATAATCGAGCCAGCTCATTATGGCGTTTGCTTCGGACTCGCAGTTTGTGCCCGGCCTGTTGATGAAACTCCATTTTGGCTGTTTTTCATTTTCGTCTTTCCTGGCACCCGTATCAGCGGTGGCCGTGGCGGATGCGTCGACCGTTCCAGTCGCGTGCGAATCCTCATTTTCTTTCTTTTCGTCGGCGTTGCGTGCGCACACAGTATCCTTATCGGGTGTCATCACAACAACTGTCGTGACGTTATCACGGTCAAAGTCGTCGACCACACTTTTGTCGCGCAGATCGAACGCGCTTTTCATAAGTGGATTAACATTGAAACTGTCGACAACATAGACTGCTCCTGCTCCGTTTTTCATAACATATCGCTTATTGCCCACAGGAGATTTGCCGCCGATGATAAGCTGCTCTTTCCCACCGCTTTTGAGGAATGCCGTGATTTTTCTTTCCGGTTCAGTCAGTCCGAAATCAGCGAGCGAACTCACATCATCGAGTTTTGTCTCCGCTTTGAGTTTGGTTACCGCATCCACAAGGTTTTTCGCCGGAATATCAGCTGTTGCCGAATCATAGGGCACGGTAAGTCTCCATTTCCCGTCGACTTTTTCGAGCGTTATCATATTGTAACCTTCGTCGATTTCAATACGCTCGACGGAATCCGGATCGAGTTTCTGAACCACGACCACGTCCTTTTTGTCTTTGTCCCTGACTGGTTCTCTCTCGTAAAAATACGCATAGGCCATCAATCCGCAAAGGACCGACAGCAGCGCGAGTGTCGGGATGAACTTCTTCAAAGCGACCGCCTCCTGTACCAGATCACAACACCGAATATTATGATCAAAAACGGAACGACCCCCGCGAATAATATTGTAAACTTACTTATCTGGTCGCCCGTGATATTCATCGGACGGATATCAGTCGGTTTCGGCCTTATTGAGATCAGTTCTTCTTCGCCTGCAAGCCAGTTGATCGAGTTCATAAGGAAGTCAGTATTGCCCGCGCCGCCTGCCAGCGCTTTGACCAGACCCGACTGGTATACAAAGGCATTGGACGCGAAATCAGCGTCGCCGATCACTATAAGTCTGGTTTGCCTGTCCAACGCCTGTGATTTTTCTCCGGGCTCACTATCGTCGTTGTCCGGCGTTGCACGTCCCGTAACCGCAACTGCAACCGAGACCGGCCCCTTCACGTCTTCGCCCCGGTCATATTTCGCGTTTTCATCCGTTACGTTTGTCTCACCCCAGCCTCGATCGGACGTCTCGAGGAGTGTTTCCACATCGGTCTGTGTTTTATCGTCCTCAATCGGGGTGATACTCCGCGCATAGAAGAGGCTGATTGTCAACTTTGTGCTCATGAGTTCAGCTGTTATCTTGTGAGGCTTCATGTAGGGCACAGGCGAAAGCGGGTCGTTGCCATAGTACCTTTCCGGGTCGATAACAAGGTCGTTGTCGACCCTGACGCCCCAATCGTGGAGCAGGGGTTCGAGTCCTGATTGTTTCATAGCATCCAGCAGGAACAACCCGGCACCGCCTTTGTTCAAATACTGCCTGACGGTTTCTATTTCATCGCCGCTCAAAGGTTTTGCCGGCCCGATCGTCGCGATAATACTGCATGTGGCGGGTACATTTTTCTCTGTCATGAGGTTAAGCGGCGCCACCTCGTAGTTTTCGCCTTCGAGCAGGTCTTTGATACCCGAGTATCCGCTCTCGTCCTTAGCGTTGAAGTCGCGCTCGCCGTGTCCCTCGATGAAGCACACACGGCGTTTGTCCTTTCCGGTGATGGAAATGAGTGCGTTCGTGATCGCCTGTTCGCCAAAGAATTTCGGCGGCTCCTGCGAGTACGGATTCTGTGATGTCTCGAACATTTCCTTCAACTTAATAAATTTCTTATTGTCACCGGATTTCAGAACGACGCCGAATTCAGTGATGCCGTATTTCTGCGCTTCGCCGGGTTTCGCCGTCGGATCAACTGTAGTAAAACTAATTTTATCCGTCCGCCTGCGATATTCCTTCAGCAGGTCTTCTATCATTTCGGCGGGCATGCTGCCGTTTTCGAGGAAACCGATTATTTCAATATTCCGGTCCAGCCCTCCGAGCACTTTTATTGTTTTGTTGGAGAGAGTTTGTGTTTTATTGCTCGTAAAATCATATCTCAGGGGGTGCCTGTCGGCGATGTAATACAGCGCCGACACTATGCCTGCAACTATTATTATCATCAGGAATGAATTTATTCCGCTTATCGCTTTTCGTTTCATCTGTGCCGCCTCCTCACCACCGTCTCGAATCAAGACTTCTTACAGTCAGGAAAAGAAACAGTACAATGAATCCGATATAATAAATGATATGCGTTGAATCGATTACACCTTTATCAAAATCGTAATAGTGATTGATAATCCCGATTTTATCGAGGATGTCGGCTGCTTTCGGACCCACCATCGACGACACCACCTCGATCACCACAAGCAGCAGCGACACGATCAGCGCCAGAACTCCGGCGACTATCTGGTTTTTTGTCAGCGACGACGCGAAGACGCCGAACGCCGCGAACGCGCTTCCCAGCAGAAACAAGCCGATGTAGCCTGTTGCGATGGGCCCCCAGTCCGGGTTGCCGAACTTTGCGATTATGTATACATACTGGAGCGAGATCGCGAGTATCACCACGATCAGCCCCACCACTGCCAGATACTTTCCTATCACGATCTGCGGCAGTGTTATCGGAGAAGTCATGAGCAATTCGTCTGTGCCCGACCTCAGCTCTTCCGAGAAAACCCTCATTGTAAGGAGCGGGATAACGAAAATAAACATCGTCGCCATCAGCCCGAAAGCGCCCCGCATGTCCGCAGTCTGCATCCCGGGAATGATCAGCAGCGAGTTGAAAGCAAAAAACACCGCGATAACTACATAAGCCAGCGGCGAGAGGAACATGCCGCGAAAATCTTTCTTGAAAACCGAGTATGCCTTACCCATTGTGCGCCACCTCCTCGGTGGTAGTCAGTTGCAGAAACACATCCTCGAGGCTCATGCCCGCCCGCGACATCTCGAGGAGTATCCATTCTTTCTCGACCACCTTTTTAAAAACTGCTTCGCGCACATCTGCGCCCTGGGCCGTCATAACATCCAGCTTTGCCGCGTCGCCCGCGCCACCCGCCGTCTCCACCTTTACGACGCCTTCGATCCCCTCGATCTCCTCCGCTGCATCCGATGCCGTGCACCCGCCGATCTCGACGCGAAGATGTTCGCCGCCGCTCGCACGCCGGGTGAGTTCGTCCTGCGTGTCGACGGCAACGACATTGCCCCGGTTAAGTATCACTATTCGGTCGCAAGTCGCGCTCACCTCGGGCAATATGTGTGAACTGAGCACAATCGTTCGCTTTCCGGCCTGGCTTTTTATCAGGTTGCGTATGTCGATAATCTGACGCGGGTCGAGCCCGACGGTGGGTTCGTCGAGAATGAGAACATCCGGGTCGTGCACAAGCGCCTGCGCAAGGCCTACCCTCTGCCTGTAACCCTTCGAGATGTTATCAATGAGCCTGTCCCGTACATCGCCCAGCCCTGTCATCTCAATCACTTCGGCTACCCGTTGCCTGCGCTCGCCACGTGGCACACCCCTGATTTCCGCAGTGAAACCAAGATACATTTTCACGGACATCTCCGGGTACAGCGGCGGATTCTCAGGCAGGTAGCCGATGTTTTTCTTCGCTTCGAGCGGCTGGTCGAACACATCTTTTCCACCGATCTTCACCGTGCCCTCCGTCGCAGGAAGATAACCCGTCATTATCCTCATGAGCGTGGTTTTTCCCGCGGCGTTCGGTCCCAGCAACCCGAGCACTTCGCCTCTCTTCACCTTGAAATCAACCCCGTTGACCGCACGGAGCGTACCGTACAGCTTCGTTACATTGCCGACTTCAATCATTTGCAACCCCTGTCATACTGTTTTTACGATTTTACACAATACTAAAAACCAACTATAACATGCCATACACAAATCTGTTTCCTTCGTGCATATATTCCCCTATCCGAAATCGTATCCGTTCACAGGTAACTGTTCGCAATGGAACCTCTGAAATTTCTGGAATGCAACGACTGTGTCGTTGCAACTATGAAGAAGTCGCATTTCGCAAAAACTGACGTTTTTGCATTCCAGGATTTTCTGATAGTGCCGTTAAACTCAAAATCCACGAGTTGTCATTATGCGCGAAGCGAAGAATCGTCAGGTGTTTACGCATTATTTTCAATGTCCCCCGTGAACAGTCCCCCGAAATCTTATTTCGTCGTTCCCTATATGGTGATCTTTTCGCGGTTTCGATTATATTACGAATAACGCCCTGTTTACAAGTTTCGCCCTTTTACGCCACTACGCAATGTTCACCACAAATCCGATTATAACACATAGCAGATACCACAATAAAAGATCATCTTCAAACTTCAGACAGTAAATAATAGAATATGTTCCAAAATGATTTTAAAAGTGATGTTAGTATTCGGACTATCTAAAATTATTACTTCAATTTTTCGATCTCGCGCATGAGCAGTCCATGCCGTATGTCGCGCTCGGATATCGATATTTCATTCAACTGAAACACATTTATTATTGCCCTGACAATGACGGCACCCGCATGAATGATGTCGGCGCGGCACGGCTGGATACCGGGAATCGCACTCCTTTGCCTGTCGTCCATCCTGCATAATTCATCGGTCAGGCGGTCTGTATTTTCCGCGCTGATTATGTGCCCGTGGACAGCTTCCGAGTCGTACGCGGGTAGGCCCAGGTCGATCATCGCAAGTGTTGTGATCGTGCCCGCGACACCGATACATTTATCGACAACATCGCCTGTTTCCTTCGCGACATAATGTTGAATTACTTGCTCGCAATGTTTTTCAAATTCGGATAATTCTTCGGCGGTCGGAGGATCGTGATGAAAGAATTCCGTTCGGCCTCGAACCGCGCCCAGCTTTACACTGCTCACAGATACGATACCGCCGGCATAACTGGTGAATTCCGTGCTGCCGCCGCCTGTATCGAAAACGAGAAGGCGCGCCGGCATTGTCTCGAGTCCCGACACTACGCCCCGGAACGACAGCATCGCTTCTTCCTCGCCTGTAATCACTTCGACATCAAAACCGACCCCGGACACGGCACGCAGGAACTCGTTGCCGTTTGCCGCTTCGCGCAGCGCCTGCGTACCGACGGCGACAACTCCGGTGCATCCGATTTCATCTATTTCGTTCTTGAAACTTTGCAGGGTTTCAATCGTTCTGCCAACAGCTTCGTGTTTCAGGGCACTGCCCGGTGACAGGCCTTCCCCAAGCCTGGTAATGACATTTCTTTCGATAATCAATTCATGGCGAACGTCCTGCCCGAGTTGAAAAACTGCGAGGCGGCATGTATTTGTTCCGATGTCGACAATGGCGATCTTCAAGAGTGGGTCCAGCTTACCGATGCGGGTAATTCCTGTTTTGTGATGTCGAGTCTGAAGTAATGATCTGTGAAGTCTTCAAGGTTGGGAAGATGCGAAATGAGGAAAATCTGCTGAAAATTCGATTTCAGTGATTGCAGGAGCTTAAAGAACTGTTCGCGGCGCGATTCGTCGAAGGAACTGAAAGGTTCGTCGAGGAAAAGGAACTGGCCGGAAGTGCCGGAGTTTGCGAAAGTCGCGTGGGCGAAAGCGAGACGCAGTGAAATAAGCAACTGGTCGATGGTGCCGCCGCTGAGTGTGTCGAGACTCACATAATCGCCGTATTCGTCGGAGAAAACTTTTATCTCGAAGTCTTCGTCGAGCCTGACCTTATGGTAGCGACCGCGCGTCATGCGTGGCAGCACCCAGCTGAAATAGGCCTCGATCTGCGGCAGCAACCGTCTGCGTATATTAGCGCCTGTCTGAAGGAACAGATTCTCCAGTTCCTTGAGTTTCAACATGTATGTTTCAGTATATTCGGCATTCTGCTCGAGCTTATCGATTTCTTCCTGGACAGCCGGCATCCGGTCGAGGTCTTTGCGGACCACCTTCATTTCGCCTTCGACTTCCTTCAGTTCCTCACGCGCTTCCTGAATCAACAATTCGAGGCTCTCGAGCTGCCTCTGGAGTTCTCTGAACCGTTCGGGTGAACAATCGATGTCCACAGTAGTTTCGCGCAATTCGTAGAGTTTTATAAGGTCTTTGTCTATTTCGTCGATGATGGCACGGCGGCTGTCCTCGAGTTCGGCGGCCTCGTCCTGGCGTGCCTCTATCGTTCGTATTTCCGCCCGGCATTCGTCGATCTCGCGCTGAAGTCGTTCGAGGTCGACCGACAACTGTTGTTCCTGTCTTTTAAGCTCCGGCTCGTCTTCCTCGGTCACGCCGAGCGCGTCTATCGCTTCGACAACCGACTCGGCATTCTGCCTCATGCGGGCGATGCTTTCGAGGAGAGTTTCCGACTGCCGCACGAGTTCTTCTTTGCCGTGGAGTTCACTTTTCAGCCTGTCGAGGTCTTCTTCGAGCCGGTCGCGCCGCTCGCTTTTGCGGTTCATGAATTCATCGAGATCGAAGCTTATTATATGCCCGAACGGAATGGAGTCGTCGCCGACGAGCTTCCGCAGGTCGGTATAACTGTGGAGCATATCCTTCATCATGCTGCGTGTGCGTTCGAGTTCGCGGAAGCTTATTTCTTCGAGCATTTCGATGTTGTTTTCGAGGTCGACGAAATTGTTTACCTTAATTTTAGAAAGCACCGGTCCCATTTTTTCTTTTTGCGCGATTTCGTCGTGAATCGCGGCGAGATGCTGCTGCACGTCTTCGGTCGAATCCTGGAGTTCGGCTATTCCGCGCTGGGTAATGCTGTAGGCGTAGGACTGCTGCTGGAGTTCCTGAATATCGTCGCGGAGCGCCCGGATTTTATTCTGCAGCAGCAAGCTCACGCCGCATGAGGGTATCATGCCCGCAAGCACGGCGAGATACGTGACGCTCCCGAGCGCGACAGTGAGTCCGACACCGGCGGCGAGGAATAAAATGCCGGCCATCAGTCCGAGGTCGCGCAGTTTCGTGTTCGAGTTCGCCTTTTTTTTCAGATCGGCCAGCCTGCCGGGGTCCACTTCCTGAATGGTCGACGCGCTGATCTGCTTTTTTATTCTCGACTGCTGCTCGACGAATGCTTTCTCGCGCTCCCGGAATATCTCGAGGTCTTTACGGTGAGTAGTCCGCACTTTGTCTATTTCGCTGTGCAGCAACTCCATATCTTTTATCAGATGTGTAGCCGCTGTTTTGAACCTGTCGGAGCCGGAATAAGCCTTGATGAAATAATCCAGCGTGGCATGTTCGACAGTAAATTCCTGAATCAGGTTTTCCTTTTCTTCGATCTGCCTGAGTTTCGCGGTGATCTCGCCCAGCGCGGCGTTCTTCAAGTCGATATTCGAGTTGATCCTGTCGAGTTCATCGCGCCTGTCCCGGTACTCGTCCAGCTTTTTGAACTGCTCGTCTATCCGCGCCTGTCGACTGTGCTGAATTTCATAAATGCTGTTCTTTTTTTCTTCGATTGCTTTTTCTATCTCAGGAATCCTGTCGACTTCGCGCATCAACTCGCTGCACTGAACTTCGATCTTCTGGAGACGTTCGCGCCTGCTTTTTATGCGTGCGTCCAGCACTTCATATTGCTCGGTTTTCCTGCTGATCTCGCTGAGCAGAGAAATAGTCGACTGGACGTGGTCGTGCTCTTTGAGCCGTTCGAGGAGTTTTTTGCTGACGCTGTCCATCCGTTGCCTGACACGCTCCATGTCTCTTTCGCGTGCCGCATAAACATTCAACACCTCATATTTGTCTGCTGCCCTGCTCCGCAGTTGTTTCAGTTCGGCCTCATAGCCGTATCTCCTGTCGGACACCCTCTGCGCCATATTCTCCATGAAACCCACGCCGAGCATGTTGTTGAGTACCAGTTTGCGGTCTTCCGAACTGTGCAGGATGATGTCGAGTTCGTTCTGCGCGATAAATGTCGAATAGCGGAATTCCTTGAACCCGTATCCCAGCAGATCGGTGACGGCACCTTCGATCTGCTGCGCGTTGGACGCGTAGATATCGCTGCTGTCGACCGCTACAAGCCCGCCGTCGGACCCGCCGTCGCGCGTCAACATTCTGTTCACGCGAAACTTTTTATCCACCACAGTGAAAATGAGTTCAGCGCTGCAAGTGTCTTCACCCCAGCGGATAAGCTTTTCCGGCTCGCCCTCGGGCGCACGCGGCGTGCGACCGAAGAGGCAGAAACAAATAAGCTCGCCGATGGTGGACTTCCCGCTTTCGTTCTCGCCGAATATACCGATCAGTCCCTTTTCGGGAAAACCATCAAGCTGGAAATCGCCGTAGCGCATGAAGTTATGTGCTTTTACGCCGTTTACTATCAAAATCCTTTTTCGATCTCCTCCAGTCCCATTTGAAGCAGTTCCTCGAGGAGCTTCACTTCCTTGCCCCTGTCGCCGGCTTCGTCCATTTCCTTTTTCACTGTTCTCATAAATTCGTCGGCCGGCGAATTGACGCACAGCGCGTCGAAGTTGTAGTCCATGTCGCTGTCGATCAGGTAAAGACGGTTGTCGATATGGACCGCGATGAATTGTTCCCTGAGTTCGCGCAGCTTCTCGCTCGACTCGAATGCCTTGAACTGTTCGAAGGTAAGCTGTCCGCCGAGAACGATATAAAGGAGTTTGCTTTTCGTTCGCTTTGCAGCGAAACCCGCCGCCGCCTCTTCGATTTCAAGGGCGGTTGTCTTGCTGTCGCAGGTGATGTTTATGAACTCCATCTTGCGGGCGCGCGTGCGAACGGTTTCGACATTTTTTATTCCGCCGCTACCGACCATGAAAGAAATGAAGCATTTGCGGCCCCTGTCTTTCTCGAAATCAAAACGCTCGAGACCGCCGGAAAAAATCGCGCTGAATTCGCCGGTTTCAACAATATCAATTTCATGGCGACCGCCGAGCGCGAGATACTTGTAGCCACGGTTCTTGAGCGGCGCGATTATTCGATCTCTCAGCAGATCGTCGTCGATCTCGAGCACACTCCCACGCCGCAAATATGATGAAAGCAGGAATATCCCTACCTCGCCTTCCGCCGGATGTGGTATCTTTCGAAGCGCCGCCGACTTCTCTGAAAGCAGGTCCGCCCTGCACGATGATATCACTACAGGGGTGTCGCCGAATTCGTACCTGACCGACTCGGGCGTTTTCGCGCCGCCGATCACTTTAACATACGAGAGATGCTCGAAGAAGTTCAGCGTACACTCGAGTTATCCATCATTCTTCATCACCAGTTCTTCACGGCCCGGAGTGATTATTATTCGCGTGTCGGGAAGATTCCGGTGTATCTCGCCGAATACGGAAAGCACTTTCGAGATCGTCTCGCGCTTCGGATTCGCCTTGTCGAACAAGTCACCGGCGATAAGCAGCAACGACACTTCGTTTTTGATCACATAACCGGCTAGATCATGGAAGACGTTTATTGTATCCTGTATGCGAAGTTCTTCCGTATCCCTGTCGAAATCGGGAAACCTGCGCCCTAGGTGCAGATTCGAAGTATGTACTATTCTGATATCAGCCATATTATTGTCTGTCGTGATTGCCCCTGTTTAAAATCGCGTCCGAAAAATTCTGCCGACAATTTAATAAATAACTAATCCTGTGCGTTTCTCAATATATTGTGAGCCTTTTGGGGACATGACTGAAATTTAACCTTTAATTCCGGATCGTGTCCCCCAAATATTCTACTACTGGCACGTCGGGCTTGTAATGTCGCTGCTGGAAGGTGTAGGGCGGGGCACCCGTTGTAATGTTTCTTCACACACACCCTAGTCCTACACCTTATTGTTATAGTTTTTACGCTACCCCATCTTACATCTTTTCTTTGTTGACTTGGCACTACCTTTTATAAAAACGCACAAGTTCAGTAAATAAAATTATGTGAGCACGCGCACGCCGCTCGATTACCTCTCAAATAGTATGATCCTTAATCAGATAATTAGTTTACAACCAAACGGCATAAATCGCGAGTTTCGCCTTCAATTGTAATATAATATCCTGAAAACATCACAGTATTTGCAGGTTTCCATTAACTTGTGAGCTCGTTTCAAAATCATGTCCGCAACAAACTCAAAGCTTTCAGGATGAACACAGTGCGTCCGGTCCATTCGTTCACACCGGGAACGGTGGAAACATGTAAACACAAACATGAGCCAATTGCAAAATTATGTTCGTAGCAGAATCAGAATTTTGCAATTGGCTCACATGGTGATGTATATTATTCTTTCTCGAATCTGCCAGTGACCGCGAAGATGCCGCCGCGCGCATCGGGATAAAGCTCCACTTCGTCAATATATGGCGGCGAGAGGAAGAAGCGGCCGCGCCGGTACTGAGCGATCCAGAGTGTGCCCTGCACACTCAGCGCAAGGTCGTCCTGCCGGTCCCCGTTATAGTCGCCTGCAAACACACGTGTGCCGCCCGATGAAACGCCCGTGTCGGCGTGAATGTCCGCCATCGGGTTCAACACATCGAAAGCGCCGTCTTTATATTTGAATACTTTTATATTGATCCCCGGCGCGAACGCACCCACGGCGAGTTCGTCTTTTCCGTCCATATCAAAATCGCCGGCGGCCACTGAAACCGAACTTGTGATGTTGCCGAAAAACGACCTCAGAGTCGCCGTCTCGACCCCTGTGGTCTGATCCCCGTGAGGTATCTTATAAACATTTATCATTTCTCCGCCACCGTCTGAAGAGATCACCAGTTCGTCCACACCGTCACCGTCAAAATCACCGGATGTCACGAACGCACCGTATCCCGGCTCTCCGAAGGTATCGGATATATCGAAAATCGGCATGTCGACATCAAGCCTGCCCTCCACAAAATTGAACACAAGTGTCTGATCGGCTGCGTCAGCGGTGGAAACAGCGAGTTCGTCGATTCCGTCGCCGTCGAAATCGCCCGCGGCGGCATAAACCTGGAGATTCGCGTTTGGGATAACATCGTGTACAACATAGAAAGGATTATCGGCATTAAGACCTCGATCCGCCATCTTGTAGACGCGAATATTTTCGCCGCGCTCATAGGAAGACACGATGATTTCGTCGAGGCCGTCGCCGTCGAGGTCGCCGGTGTCGATACCCGAAATACCTTTTCGGCTGCTTACCACCCTGCCGGTTTCCATATAGGGGAAGCGCAGGTTGTAGGACCCGTTATCGCAACGATAAATCCGCAGACCACGATTATCGTGAGCAACGGAAGTGATGATGGACTGCCCCCTGTAGATGCAGCCGTGAGTGCCGCTCGCCGGAGACGACTGCTGGGGCGGCGGGGCCGAAGTGCGCCCCGCACCCGGCTGCCCCGATGAGGTCCCGGAATCGCCGGTCGGTCGGCTCGGCACTGTGCCGGCATCCGGTTCCGGCGAACTTGTTTCAGGTCTGCGTGGCATGTCGGCATCCGTATCGAAAGTCCCCGGCCTGCCGCGATGCGAGACAGCGTTCTGCGCAATATCCTCGGTGCGCGAATGTTCCGAACTCAGCAACTCCTCTGCTTCCCCCTTCAATCCGTTGACGATGAATTGCTTTGCCGATGCTATGAAAACCCTGCCGGGCTCGCTGTTTGCGAACTTCTTTATGTCTTCGGCATACTTTCCGCCGGGCAGGTTTTCAGCATCGGCAAAGCCGCCCACATTATCCGAGTCCATATCCATTGTTTCCACATAGTCGAATTTGTCTTCAGGCGCATTGTAAATCATGTAAACGATTTTCAGACGCGCCTTTTTCGCGGAGAGTTCGCGCGGGTTGTTTTCATATTTGATGCTTTTGACGAGACCGATAATCAGGGCGTCGGCACGCAGGTCACCTGCAAGTTTCGCAAGCAGGGTCCGGTCGAAAAAAGCAGTAGGATCATCAGACTCGATGTAATACTTGAAAACCAGGTCGACATCGTCAGCCAGCGATTCGAGGCTTTTCAGTTTTCTAAGTTTGTAGCCCGGCACATCCTCGATCATACTATGTAGAATCTCGCGCATTGCAATAGTCATCCCAAGTCGCTCGGCGGCAATAAAATCGCCGCCCTCCGGCACCACCGCATCCTTCAGATAATCGTATGGGATTCTCTCAAGAACATAGAAGTCAAGTACGGCGATCCTCGGCAACGCCTCCGCATGTGTCGCAACCGGTGCCGTCAGCACGGCAAGTAATACTATCATTATCATTTTCTTTATCTTCATTTCTTTCGTATTCCCCTCACATTCATTTAAACATGTGCTTTTTATATTCTACCTCAAAAGAATAATTCTACAATTCACTATTGTTGTGTACTTTTATGGTTTTTACGCTACCCCATCTTACATCTTTTCTTTGTTGACATGGCACTACCTTCAATAAAAACGCACAAGTTCTGTATTTAATCAGAAATCTGAAAACACACAAAATCAGTTTCAACTCTGGAATGTGACCCCGGTGAATTCGATAAAACCACAAATATGTCGCATACCCTTCTATTCCGTTAAGCTAATGGCTCCTCCTGAAGTATTCCTACATATCATAATAATACCGGTCGGATGTTCTCACGCATTCAAAGCGTTTACTCTTCACGCAAGAAAACTACCGTGGAATGGGAGTGAATTGTGAGATGAAGCCCATAAAAACTTGACACTATTTGATTCTTTCACAATAGTTTAATTATATTGAGCCGATTACCGCATTATACTTTATAACGAGCGCGACTGGAACATTTACAGCCTGACCCGGCGGAACATGAATATTGCAATTGGCCCAAAGTGAGGATTATTCGTTAATGAAGGACATCATTGAAACAGCAATTATCATAACAACAATAAGCATAATATCATGTATCGTATCAAACGCGACCGAGATAACCGGCGAGTTGCCGCCCGGCACCGAGAAAGTGCTCCAGGATATTCAGGAAACAATGTACCCGCCCTGGGTCCATGATGTGATACTCGATCCCGACCCTCCCCAGGCTGAAGTGCCGACTGTTGTAACCGCCCACATCTATAACGATCCGAGCAAAACAAGTGATGAAACATTCGATGCGACACTGATGTTCACTGCGGACCTTGGCGACAACTGGGAATATATCGATATGGAACAGGTGATGGAAGGCAGGATATGGAGTGCGACACTTCCGGCATTCAAAGCAGGCACGGAAATCCTGTATGGTTTCAGCGCCAGGGATTCTTCGGGCAATGTATACACCGACACACCGTGCCTTGTGACGGAATGGCCACCGGAAAACGACCCGTGCATGTTCGACCTCGCTATCGACGAACCACCGGTGGACGACGAGGAACAGGTGATCCCCGACAATTTCGATTTCATGTCATTCAGAGGAGGCGTCGACGAAGACAATCTTTATCTCGAACTCTCTGTGCAGGGTGACATATCCGACGGAACCGTCTCTCCGGTTTTTGTGCACCTCTACGGTTTTGGGGTCGCGAACGTGGACAAGGGCGACCCCTCGGACATTATCACACAGGGTTTCCTCGGCTTCTGGGCGCCACAGGCCGAGTCGTTTTCATATCCCGCATGTTCGATAATACATCAGCCGTCGAACGATGTTATTATCGAGGGCAGGAATATCGAATGTGAAACCAGCGGCGGCACCGTATGGTTCAAGATAAGCAACGACCAGATAGGCGACACGCCGAGTGGCCACTTGAAAATCATTGCCGCAGACGGCGCGATCACAAGCATTACTCCATTCACCGGCATATTCTATGATTACACACATGTTTCATCCATTGCATTATTTGATCGCAGTTTTGTCGTCAAATGAATTGCGGAACCCGTTTTTTTGAAAAACCCGGAAGTTCAGATATAATTTAAGTATAGGAAAGAGAAAGAGATGGTTGAACGGTCGCGGGCGTTGAACGCCTGAGGAAAGTCGGGACACCACAGGGCACGGCGCCGGCTAACGGCCGGGGGGGGCGACCCCACGGAAAGTGCAACAGAAAAGATACCGCCGATGACCGGCCTCGAACAGGGCCGGCACAGGTAAGGGTGAAATGGTGCGGTAAGAGCGCACCGGCGTCGCGGAGACGCGGCGGCCTGGCAAACCCCGCCGGGTGCAAGGACAAACAGGAGTTGGGAGGCGGCCCGCCGAGGCGGCGCTGTATCATCGCCGCGCCCATCATGGGCAACTCCGGGTAGTCCGCGCGAGACGTGCGGCAACACACGTCCCAGACAAATGGCCGCTCACGACAGAATCCCGCTTACAGACTGTCTCTTTCATCAATACAGAGGCTCCCGGCCATGCCGGGGGCCTCTTCCTTATTCCTGTCTGTACAATCGACTGAAAGCAACTTGACACTCGAATTCTGAAATTCTATACTTGTTCGCAATAGATATTAAAAAGAAAATAGCTTTTAAAGGGGGAAATTATGTCGGAAGCTGAACATTCGGAAGGTAAGGGCTCAAAAGGCAAAGGATTCCTCGGCACACTGATCGGTTTCACCGCGGGAGCCGTCGTTGGCGCTGTCACAGCTCTTTTGCTTGCACCTGCGTCAGGTGAAGAAACACGGGACAGGATCAAAGAACGTATGAATGATGTATCGGATAAAGCCGGCGATGCGCTCGATCGCTCGAAAGAAGCACTTGAAGAAGCACGCGACAAAATGACCTCTGCTTATGAAGATGCTGTAGATAAAACTTCTTCTATAATCGAGCAGGCAAAAGCCAAAGTCGGTAAAAAAGCAACGGACGACGACGAAGATGATGATGCCGAAGTGTAATTGAATTGCCCGGGAATAATACCGAACCCGGCGGAGTTCTGCGATAGAAACCAACAAAATGCACGAGCTAGGGCCCGAACCGGGCCTGTACAGTGCGGGGCCGTTTTTTTATTGAGCCGGTTACATTTTCTTTTCAAAACTATTCAGTACAGCATGAAAAAGATCAATCTCGCTGCGGCTCCATCTGCCGCGCGACAACATCCTGCGCAGTCCGAGCATAACACGCTTCGGGTCCGCGCCTTCCTCAATGAAACCGGAGCTTTTCAGCATTTTTCCTATATGTACGCAAAGCCCGTCGAGATGTTTTGATTCTTTTATTTCACATGCTGAAGTCACCCGGAAATATCTGCTGATTTCGTAAAGAATAACCGTCACGGAATGGGCTATATTAAGAGAATCGAAATCGGAGAAAGTATCGATAGTCACGAGCCAGTCGCAATATTCGAGATGTTTGTTTGAAAGACCGGCGTCCTCGGGGCCGAATAGAACAGCCGCGTTTTTTTCGCAGGCGAGCCCCGCAAGCGCTTCCGCCATCGCGCAGGGCCGGAAAAACCTGCTGCGCTTTCTGCCCATGCGTCGCGTTGTGCCGACAGCAATATCGATATCGTCCAGTGCTGCTTCCAGCGATTCATATATTTGCGCGCTGTCCAGCAACCCACCCGAATACATTGCCATCCTGCGGGCCTCGTCGCCGTCTATATCCGCACGCGGCGTAACCAGCCTCAATTGCGAAAAACCGAAGTTGTTCATCGACCGCGCCACCGCTCCGACATTACCCCCGTACAGCGGCTCGACAAGCACCACGCATGTTCTTGCCGCAAGCGCCCTGAACGCCACACCGCCAGTGCTTTCATTCGACTGCGCCATAGAGCATCCTCCTCACAACAGGCTTTTCATAAGATCGTAAGCACGCGGCGCGACGGACATAATACCTGCCATAATGACAATCAGCAAAGCAATCTTTTTAAAGATGTTTTCATCCACTGCCGCAGAAAGCCTGATGCCTCCGACCGCACCGATAACAAGACCCGGAAGCAGCATGGCGGAATATCGCGCCACGTCAGCCGTGACAAGCCCTTTATACAGAAAAAAAAGGAGCGTCGAGAGATTAACAAACATAAAATATGCGGCAAGATTTGCGCGAAACACATCTTTGGACACGCCTTGATTTGTGAAAAAAAGTATCACAGGCGGGCCGCTCATGCCCGTTCCGGCATTCAGCATTCCGCTCAGGAAACCGACGAAAATCGATGCTGCTGTCTCCTTCCTCAACTTATGCTCGAACCCGGACAGAAATGCCACGGCAAACAGAATGATAATCACTCCGATGACGGGCTTGAGCGTTTGCGCCGACAGGGAAATGAGCAGATATGTCCCAAGCGGCATCCCGCAGACACCCGCGAGCATCAGCGGCCACACACGCCGAAGTTCGATCCACCGCCTCGCACCGTATATTATCATGACATTGATCAGCGCGGCATGAATTGTGACCACCGGAACAACGATTTTCGGCGGAAGAAAAATCACCATGAATGATACAAACACCAGAGAATAACCGAAACCTGTGAGCCCTTGCGTGATACCGCTGACAAGCGTTATCACGAAACCCGCAACTATGATTCCTATACCGTTCATCATCTCAAGTTCTGCCGATTCTCATTCTCCATATTGCGACTGTCGTAATAATGAAGTCATATTGTAGCATACAGCAGATCGCCGCGCAGTGATACGTCCGCCTCTACGCCCATTTCCCGGGCAAACCGGCCTCGAACCGTAGACAGGCACACGATTCATCTCCCGCCCCCAACATTATTCTCATATTATTGTGACATTCATCACAAAACAAATGCTTGTAAATTACGTGGAACCTGTGTTATAAATGCGTATTGTAATAATATGGGAGGTGAAAAATAACCTTTCTGTTAACACTCGGACACAATGTAACCGGAACAAGCTTTATATGTAATTCTTTGCAATTTCTGTAAATTATGTTTAAATTGTCCCCGGCAGGGGTAATGTGAGAGAGCCGAAAGTTAACAGCACAATATAATATAGTAAAATAGTTTACATGTGCCATAAACTTAATATAGAATGTAAATATGTGTAAAAGAGTCTGAAAATCGAAAACGGAGGTTTACAATGAAAGTGAAAATCAAGTTTATTGTAATAGCGGTTATGATGGCATTGCCGGTTATGATGGTCAGCTACATCATGGCACTCAACGTAAGAGTTGCAGCGATCCAGAGTTTCAAAGGAAATGTCAAAGTGCAGAGAATGCACGACACAGCATGGATCGATGCCGATGTAGGCATGCAGTTGTACGAAGGAGATATCGTCAAAACAGGTGGCAGGTCGAAAGTCGTCATCGAACTCGACGATGGTTCCATAACGCAACTGGCATCGCTTGCCACCATGAAAATGGAAAAGATGAGAAAATCTCTCAAAGGCAAGAACACGAATCTGGATGTCGAGATCGGAAAGACCTGGATGAAGGTCAAAAAACTTAACCGAAAGCGTGACGCATTCAACGTAAGCACACCGACAGCAGTCGCCGGAGTGCGCGGAACATACTTCTCGACTGAGGTCGAGGAAACAACCGACAGCACGTTCGACGTGTTCGACGGCGAGATTTCAGTAGCCCAGAACCAGAATCGCGGACAGGCGGTCATCGTCAAATCGAACCACAGGACACAGGTCAAAAAAGGTGCGAACGCACCGACACCAGCCGGTCAGATACCGCAGGATGAGTTGTCTGATGCACTCTCCAACGGGATCGGCGGATCAGCCGGCTCGGAATCCAGCTACGATCTCGACATCAACATCAACCCACCGGTCATCACTGCCGGTGGAACAGCCGAGGTAACTGTTCAGTTCAAGGAAAACGGACAGTCCTACAATGGTTCTGTAACATTTGTTCTTACGCTCGGCGGATCAGCGACATTCGTTGAAAACGGCTCTCAGTCTCTTGAAGTCATCAGCAACGAACGCGGCGAAGCCACTGTCCAGATCACTGATAATGTTAAAGAAGAAATAACAATCAACGCAGACGTACAGTTCTCTGTCGAGGAATAACAGAGATCGGCTGATGATCGTCCGTCGCTCATGCGCAATGCGTACATTGAGTGACATAATGATCGAACTGATATAACCGCACATTAAGATATTACGCGGGGCTGCGGGTTACAGCACAGTGTGACGCCACATCGTGCGGTTACCTGCGTCTCGCGTTTTTCCCTTCTAACAAGCAGCTTCAACGATTATAGTTAATGGTTAAAGGATAATTGTATCCCGAAAGAAATTATGAAATGAGTTTGGTGGAAGCTGGAGCTTACAGTTCCGGCGTTCCCAAGGTTCACCCTGGGAACGGGAAAAAGAAACGATGAAAACCTACCTTAGCCCCAATACCGTTTACTTAAGAGGGTATGTGTATCAATATTCACGATAAATACAGGTTTTTTACGCATCATTGTTGCTAAAGCAAACGGTATTGGGGTTAACGGCACTGTCAGAAAATCCTGGAATGTAAAAACGGCAATTTTTGCGAAATGCGACTTCTTCACAGTTGCAACGACACAGTCGTTGCATTCCAGGAATTTCAGATGTTCCATTGCGAACAGTTCCCCCGGATTTCTTTGTGAGAAATCCGGGTTAGTTTTATTTCGACAGGAGGGTTGTTTTCATTATGTTGAAGTAGACTTCCAGGGGGCCGCAGTCAGTAATATATGATACCTTGATAAATTCGAGGTTTTTCCCGAAATCAAGTGGTTTTGAAAACGTGATGCCGTGTGATACATTCGAGTGATAATCTCTTTCGCTGAGCAGTTTTTTCGCTTTTTCCGCAACACGCAGGATGAACTCCTTGAGCGCGTTTCCGGCCATCTCATCGACTTCTACTATGGGAACACCGAAAAGGAACCTGGAGACAAGTTTTTTCATCGTTTCTATATCCAGCTTGACAATAACCAGTCCGGTAATAGTTCCGTCAACCTTCATTATCACAAGGACATCACCGGCAAAAGTCTTGATGTTTTCAAGCTGAACGTCCTGCCTGTGAGAATCAATCCCGCCCATCTGATTCAGTGTGGAATAGAGGGATGAAAGAAACGGATTTACAAATGCGGCTTCTATTTCTTTGAGTTGTTTACTTTTCCTTTTTGAACTCATGCGGATTATTATATCACAAAATATGCTGAAGTCACCTGCATTTTTCAGTTATTTGGCCGGAAATACACAATAAAATTGTTTTTTATATGGGAAGCATCCCCATTTCCGTTCCCGGCAACCGGATAGCCACAGGCATGAACAGCCCCGGACTGAAATCCGAGGAATTCTTTAGGTCCAAAAATCTGCGACAGCCTTTGAAATCCTGTCCACCATTTCTTCGATCATCTCACTTTCAACACTGCAGAAAGCGATTCTCACAGCATTTATCCCAAGTTTGCTGTTGACAATAGGGATCACTCCCACACGGTATTCCCCGAGCAGCTTGTCCGCCAGCTCTTCCGCCGGCACATTAACATTCAGGGAACAGAAGAATCCCGAATTGAATGGGTCCGGCACGCAGCCCTTCATGTCGGCGTTTCCGATAGCCGTCTTCAAGGCCCGATAGCGGTCCGCGAGCACGTCATTTATCGTCTGTCTCTCTCGCGCAACTATATATTCGTCCTCGAGAGCCGCCGCCACTGCTTCCTGGGCCGCCCTGTTGCAGTTGGATATCGAGCCTCTGATGAATGCTTTCATCTTGTTCTCAAGAGCAGCGAAGACAGCGTCTTTGTCGCCCCAGTCAGGATGGTGCGCGAAGGTGACTGCAGCGACTCTGCCCCCATAAAGCAGGAATTCTTTTGTCGCTCCGTCGCACTTGATCGCTACTATATCCGGGTGCGCACCGACGAAATGTCCGAAAATAGATACTGGCGCGACATCTTCCTCGAAAACATAACCTTCATAAGCGTCGTCGAATATGAGAATTATCTTTCCCGCGATTTCATCGGCAACCTTTACCAGCGCACTCCGCAACTCCTCACCTTCCCTGATAGTGGGCATATACCCCGAGGGGTTGTTGGGGAAATTGAGGACCGTGACGACATTGTTGCCGCTTGCCGCCATCGACTTCACTTTTGCCGCGAATGCGCCGACGTCCATGCCACCGCCCGAGAAAAGCGGCACTGTGTCGATCTTCAGTCCCTGGCAGTCCTCATACATCAATTCGTAGTTCTCCCAGTGCCTGTCGTGGCAGAGCAGCGTGTCGCCGGGGGAGAGGAACATCCTCGACAGGTAGGCGATGCCGGGGGTTGCTCCCGGCACAACTATCGGTGTGCAAATCAGGTCTGCATCGAAGTCGTAATGTGGCGAAAGTTTGTTAATAACCCATTTCCGCCATGCTTTCCTGAAAGCCGGCGCACCGGCAATGGGGGCATAAGGCGCGATTTGTTCGGGATCAAGCTTGCGAAGAGCTTCTATCACCGAAGGCAGATAAAAGGTCCTGACCGTGTCGTCGGCGTCCTCGAGAAAATGCGACGTCCTGCCCCTGGCCGAACCGATTGTGCCGTTGATCTCGGCCTCCTTTTTCGCCCGCCCGCTCCAGTAAAATATACCGTCCGGCAGAAAAATGTCCACAGCGGTTTTCGACAGCATATCTTTCAAACCGTTTTTTTCCAGTACACTGAAATCCATTCTTTGTTTACCCCTTATTTGTTTTCTTCAGGTGCTCATGGAAGTGTCAAGTATCCGGCATATTCCGGTGCTTCAGCACTCCCATGTACACTTTTTTGTGACCCAAATCACATTGATTCACCACTTGCAATCGTGTATTATAGCATATACATTGCAACCGTTCATTATTACGTTTCAATATTTTATAGAACATGAAATATGTGATGGCGAGAATTGTTATCGAATAAAGCGTTCAGCGATACAAACAAACTCAGCAGTAATATATATTCGTAAATATCGCAAAACCGGGAATACTTTCAATAAGTTCTGAACTTGTGCGTTTTTGTAAAAGGCAATTGTATTTGCAAAATATTTATTAACATATTGATTTGATTAGTATATTGTGATAAACAATTCTCAACAGAAAACAAGGGAGCATAACTTCATAATTATGAGGATAAAAACGATATTGATCGTATTTGTGACCTGTGCTGGCATGTTGATCGGCGGATCGCTCAGCATGGCACAGGGCAACGGACAAACAGACGGGGTCGGGACATCATCGGGAAATATTATCTTTCCGTTGCCCGGCGAAGCAATAACGGACAGGCAGCCGTACATTTCCATCAAGCTGCCGAAGCCGGACCCGCCTCTGGACATGTCTACAATAAAGCTTTTTCTGGACGGCGACGAGGTAACTACCGAGACACAGGTCAGCCTTGAGTATATTTTCTATATGCCGCAGAATCCATTGAGTTTCGGCACACATAATGTGCTTGCCACATACCAGGATACCAATGGAAAAACAGTAGTGCCCCTGGCATGGTCTTTCCGACTGGTAAAGAAAATCGCTCCGACTGTAAGAAAACGAGCACCGGTTGTCAGGTCCAACGAAGTTGTCACAACAGGCAAATATACGGCAAATGTCAAACTTATCGAGCTCAATGGAGCGGAAAGATATAAGGCAAACAGGAGCGAAAACGAGATCAAGTATCAGGAAGGTTTAGATAAAACAGGAAGTTTCGATTTTACACACAGGTTTTACGGGAAAACACTTCTCGGACACTACGACAGGTCGGTGGAACAGCTTACAGGCAGAGCAAACGACAGGTTCAAGTTCAGGTATATCGACCCTTACATAGCGCGCGGCAACTATGACATAACTTTCGGTGATTTCCAGATGTCGAAACGGGATTTCTCGGAGAGCACAATTTTCGGAGTGCAGATGAGAGGCCTGTATCTACTCCGGAAATATGATAGAAGAGGCTACAACCGTTTTACATTCTTCACGGGAAGGTCGCAGGAACCACACGACGGCAGGCACAAGCGATACACCACCGGGTTCAAGCTCGACAGGCGGTTCACACCTAAATTATCCGCGAAACTAACCGCACTGCGATCAACGGAAAGAAGCCTGTCGAGCTCCACCGACAATCCCATCCAGGATTCTCTGGTCAGCCTCAGCACAGTATATATACTTGACAAAAACTTAACATGGGACAGTGAAATAGCAGTCGACAACCACAGGGAAGATGCGCCTTCGTCACAATACGACAACGGTGCCGACCTGTATTTAAGGTCCGGGATCAACTACAGAACCGGTAACTTTATATTTAGAGGCGAACACAAAAGCATCGGGCCTCGTTACACCCCGACCGTACTCGGAAGAGTCGTCCCCGACAAAAAAGGCAACTATGGCAAGGTTGTTTTCATAAGACCTTCAAGAAAAATCGCATTGACAACATCTTATGAAAAATATCACGACAACCTTCACCATGACCTGCCTGACAACATCACAGATGAAACCAGGGAATCCATCTCGACCGCCGTCCTGAACTACGGCAATATATTCCCGCGTTTCAACCTGCGCTACAGCAAGTATTACACGAAATCCAGGGAACGAGTCCAGATACCGAATACGCTGCGGAGCGAATCGACAACTTTCATGCTTACAACCACGAAACGGTTCCACAACACATCGGCATTCACCGGCACCACTGTCATCAACACATTCTCGAGATATGATATCGACCGCCTAGTCTACGGCACCAGCTCCAGCCAGAACTATATGGGCAGAAACGACACAAGAAGCTGGCGCTTCTCGACAAGATACAAATCGTTTGCCAACATGAGCTACAGCACATCATACAACAAGGCCTACGCCTGGTCATACTCTGAAAATTCATCCGGAAAAAGTACGTCCGTAACTTACGGCAAGTCGAACACAGACTCCTATTCTCTCCAGTTGAATATCATTCCATTCAAATTCATAACCAACTTGAATTACAGGAGAACCGGCAAGAAAGTCTATTCACTGGAAAGCATAGAGGGCGCAGTTCTTTCCGGCGCGCCGCTGGAAAAACAACACACTGTCACATTTCTCTATTACTTGAATAAGGCCGATAAATTAAAACTCGAAATTATTGATTACGACAAGCAATACAGGTACATAGCGAACAAGCTCGGCACCTACGAAGAGAAAACATTCGAGCTCGGATATTCTACTGAATTCTGAGTGCCGCGCTATCTTTTTTCGTAGCCGTTCCCGTGATGTATCGCGGAGCCGATTCCACCGCCTGCGAATGGCGGCTCCTGTGCGATATAACAGCCCATAAAATTGACATGCTTAACCCGGCGTGATAGATTCATTATCTATGGAAGTCGAAGAACGCAAAGAGATGACACTCTTCGAGCATCTCGACGAACTCAGAACACGGATAATAATTGTAATCGTCTCTATTGCCGTGTGCAGCGGTGCCGGCTGGTTCATTGGCCCGTTCGTTCTGGACTTCCTGATTCAACACGCCGGAGTAGTGCAGGCGCTGAGCCCGGTGGACCCCTTCATGATACGACTGAAGATGTCCCTGATGGTAGGCGTCATGCTCGCGTCACCCATGATCATTCTTCAGATATGGTTGTTTGTCGCCCCGGGGCTCTATGCAAATGAAAAGCGATTCACACTGCCCGCCGTGATATTCGGCACGATCCTGTTTTTTGTTGGCGGCACTTTCGGCGCTTTCATTCTCCCGTTTACTTTAAAGTTCCTGGGCAAATTCGCGACAGAGTACATGAAAATCGAGTATTCGCTAACAATATTTGTGAGCTTCTGTACGACATTCATCCTGGCTTTCGCCATCGTTTTCGAACTACCTATCGTGCTGATAATTCTCGCAAAGATCGGTATAGTCAATTACCGGATGCTGGCGGCAAACCGCAAATATGCAATTATGATCGGACTCATAGTCGGCGCGATACTCACACCCGCCGATGTCGCATCGATGTTGTTCCTCGCAGGCCCGCTCTATTGTCTTTTCGAGATAAGCCTGCTCATCATAAGGTTCATGAAACCCGTCGAGCGTGCGTGAGCACAACGAGTGTACTCCGGGAGTCCCGGAAGATTGCCCCCCGGAGTTCTCACAAAGAAATCCGGGACAGGTCTTTTCATCATTGACACGACACTATCAGAACGGGAATCCGTTTCGACTAAAAAAGCACGCATCAACTACCGTGGGCGAGTTCCTCGGAATAGAGTTTCATGTAAACGGTGGCGCGTTTCGACAACTTTTGCTTCAGTTCCCTCGAGAACGGTATCTTCTGCCAGAAAAGTCGGCGTACATCGGAACTGATCACCTGGTAGCCCATTGATTCTTTCATTACCCAGTTCACGTAATCATCCTCGAACGAACGTTGCAGTCTGGCAAAGGTCTTGTCGGGGTAAATCAGCTGGTACATACTTCCGAGTTCGCCGGGGAGATGTTTCCAGTTGAAAGAACTCGTGGCCTTGTACCACCAGAAACCGGCGAGAGTGCGCGCAAGAGAAATATCCGGCTGCATAGACGGCGGCGGAAAAAGCGACACCAGCATGCGATCACTCCACGATATGCCTGTGCCCACACCCGGCAGGATCAGGAACTTCGGTGACTTGCGTTCACCTTTCTTATTGTGAAAAACCGTGTAGTCTATATCCTCGAATCTCGAGAGCGCCTCGGCGAGATTGTGCTTCGTGTTGATGTTCAGCCGCTCATCCAGCGGAATCCATTTGTCGATCAGCGCGGGCGTGCTCTTCATCAGCCCCCCACGCGCGGCGCAACTGCGCATCGCTGAAGTGATAAACTCGAACTCTTCGCGAATGCGCGTAAATTTACGGTCCATGCGCACAGCGGCGAAATCGTCCATTTTATCCGACACGCCCTTTTCTCTTCTCTCTATCGCATCTATTTCCGCATAACGAATGTTCTCTTCGTTGACAGCCTTCTCAAGCTTTTTCACTTTCTCTTTTATCTTTTTAAGAATCTTTATTTTTTCCTCCTGGTTGCCGGACGGAGAAAAAAGTTTGAACATTCCCTTCAACTCATAGTAAATATCATTTTCCTCTTTACAGAAAGCATCGAGTTCGGCCTGGAAATTATTCTTTTTCTCTTTGAGCTTTTCGCCTTTTTCCTCGAGAGTCGATTTCGACTTCACTTTTGCCTTATCAGCCGAGAGCGTTATGCGACCGCGCCCGATTTTCTCCAGCCATTCGGTGAGATAAAACATTTCATACTTTGCCGTGTCGAAAGAAGAAACGGATTCCGAACGAAGCTCTTCGATCACCCTCGGGTTCTGCACAAGTCGTGGGTCCAGCGCGCCGAAGTTAATAAAAAAAGATTGCGAGGGGCACAGGTTGTTGTCGGTACTGCGAAGAATCTCCTGCACCATACGCACATAAGAAGTCGAGAAGATACCCATCGACCGTTCGAAATGTGTCGCCGCATCTGTCAGTCGCGACTTGCGGTCGTGTTTCCCCAGGTAAAGCTCGATACCCATTTCTATGTTGGAGAAAATCTTTTCGTCGCTCACACCAAGGTTGCGATAGAACTCCTTTTTGAATTCAATCTCGCCTTTCTTCTTTGCCATATTAACGCCCACTCTCATTTTCTTTAGAGCCGATTGCAAAAATCTGATTCGGCTGTGGTCGGCTGCAATTGTCCATAGCTGCGTTGTCGGCACAAAATCATCCTCAACGTACTCGGCGAGTACGCCTGCGGGGATTTTGCACTTCCGCCTTGCTTATGAATAATTTCGCTCGACCTCGCTTCGAACATAATTTTGCAATCAGTTCCTGTAAAAAACATTTTTAATAAAATCGAGTATATTCCATAAAGAAAGTGTTGACAAGGAAGCAGAGAATCTTTAAACTTTCTTGGTATCAAAATTCGGGGGTATGAACAACCGGGTTGAAATGAAGATTGAAAACAGTAAATCTGCCGGGTCTGCAAGAGGCGGCAGAACAAGAGATATTGAAGCTAAACAGAAGAA
This sequence comes from bacterium, assembly GCA_024278215.1. Lineage (GTDB taxonomy): Bacteria > UBP15 > UBA6099 > UBA6099 > JAJRTR01 > JAJRTR01. The sequence continues at coordinate 3,004 of JAJRTR010000012.1, read as the reverse complement.
GCATAAAACGAGGCTCGCCGGGATTTCAGTCTTCGGAGCAAGAAAACGGCGAAAAAGTGGAAAGTAATAATTAGCAGTAGAGCCGTTAGCTCAGTTGGCAGAGCACCGGACTTTTAATCCGGGTGTCCCGGGTTCGAACCCCGGACGGCTCATGACCGCCCCCATCGTCTAGCGGTCCAGGACACCGCCCTTTCACGGCGGCGACAGGGGTTCGAGTCCCCTTGGGGGTATATGTGAGAAACACCCGGGCGGGTAGCTCAGCGGGAGAGCGCTTGCTTCACACGCAAGAGGCCGTGGGTTCAAAACCCACCTCGCCCACAGAGTCAACTTGACCCGAGCAGCAAGGAGTTGTGGTGTAGGGGTTAACACGCCGGCCTGTCAAGCCGGAGATCGCGAGTTCAAATCTCGTCAACTCCGCTTTTATTTAGACTTGAGAGAGGTGTTTATTTTGCCAGGAATCATCGTTAGAGACGGAGAGACTATCGACAGCGCAATGAAGCGGTTCAGAAATGTTTGCAGAGACGCGAGAATCCAGGAAGATTTTAAACGTTCGCAGCGCTACGAAAAACCAAGTGAAAAACGAAGGCGAAAGCTGATGGAACTACAGCGCAAAAGAAACCGGAAGAAAACTACGCGGAGATAATTTTTTTTCGCATAAACGCACTGGACAAAGTCAGCAACCAATGTAACACAGAAGCAGGCCGAGATAGCTCAGTCGGTAGAGCGAGGGACTGAAAATCCCTGCGTCGGCGGTTCAAATCCGTCTCTCGGCATTAACCCCAATACCGTCTGTTTTAGCAACAATGATGCAAAAAAGCCTGTATTTATCCCGAATATTGATACCCATACCCTCTTGAGCCAATTGCAAAATTATGATTCGGCTGCGGTTGCCTGCTATTGCCCACAGCAGCGTTGTCGGCGCGAAATCGTCCTCGACGTACTCTACAAGTACGCCTGCGAGGATTTTACACCTTCGCCTTGCTCTGAACAATTTCGCTCGACCTCGCTACGAACATAATTTTGTAATCGGCTATCTTAAATAAACAGTATTGGAGCTGCTGCTTATTCAACAAAATACGACTTTAATTCGGAGTGCGACAATTTATTGTCGCTTTCGCGGACGGGGATTAATTCCCGGCGGGAAAAGCAAGGCGGTGATGAATCACAGCACTCCAAAGCGATTCGGGGCTACTGTAAGCAGTATTGGGTCCCCAAACGGATGAGTTCGGGATTTATGAGAAGTTTGAAGTCATGTTCTGTTTTATCTTATTGCCTGTACTGCTCGATGAGTTTATCGACAGGGAGGGGTATGTTACAAAAGTCGGGCCAGCAGCGTCGCGGCAGAAGCGGTTCTTTCCCTGAGTATGTTGCAAAGGACGATGCTCAGTCCGGCACCCGCGAGAGCGGCGAGTGTTGTTTCTTCGATGCCGGGCGGGTGCGGCATATTTCGCTGCGCGCTGAGAAGATTCGAGAGTCCGGCGATCGTTTTGCGGGGCTCTCCGAATATTTCTCCGATCGAGAGCATACGGACCATTTTTATTGATTCACCGAGCAGCGGAAAAAAGTCGGGCCAGCTTAGATTCGGCAGCACCGGGTCGAAAACCAGGTTCTCACGGGGCAGCCCCAGCCCGGCGGTATACTCGGCAACTTCAAGCGCGATGCTTATCTTTTCGTCGATGCTTGCGGGCGGCATCGACACATCATTCAGCACAAGAACGACGAGTTGCGCGTCTTTTTCGACGGCAAGAGGGACGATGCCGTCCATTACTTTTTTGTCGGGAGTGACAGCGCTGATGAGAGGAGCGGTGTCGCATGATTCGAGACCGGCAGCAATAACTTTCGGGTCCGGGCTGTCGAGGATCAAGCCGGGGCCGGACGCTTCCTGGACTGTCTCGACAAGGAATTTCATCCTGTCGAGTTTACGTGCTGAGAGATGGCCCGGATTGATATCTATCAGTTGCGCGCCCGCTCGTTCGAGTTTCAGGGCAAGGTGCCGGATAGGCGCGGCGTCCAGCGAGGCCATAGCGTGTGACACAAGCGGGTTCATTGCGTTTATGTTGTCTGTTGCGATTATCATATGTTCTTAACCTCGAAATCAAGTGATAGTATAGTGAAAAACGGCACCGGGAAAACGAAAAGACCGGCTTCCGTGCCGGCCCTGTTCGTACTATTTGAAATAGCGCCGCTTTCCGTAGCGGCGGCTCGTGTGCGGAAAGCTAATTATTGCTGTAAGTGCTGTTGATAAGGGTTCTGATGCGGTCGTAGGAAACCCAGTCGCTGAGTACCCCATAGCCTCCCTGCTGAACGAGCAGATTTGAAACAAGGCTCGTTATTTCCGCGGGCATGTCGGCGTCCGCGAGATTGCCGCTCGATTGTTCTGAAGAATATTCCATTGACGCGAGGTCGCTGCTGATGCTCTGGATTCTTCTCATAGCGGCATGTGTGTCGGACCTGTAGCTTTCGAGGGTTTCGAGAGCACTGAGCGCGGATGTGGCTGAAGACTGCGCGGAAGCCACGTTGAGCAGGTTCACCGTGTTGAGGCCGAGGGCATAAGACCTGACGTCGGGCAGGTCGTATGAGATGTCGAGTGATGAGTCCGAGGAAGTGGAGACACTGAATGTTTCCGGTGTTTTGTCGATAGTCAGGCTGACGACCCAGATATCGCCGCCGGACTCGTAAGCGATTTTGTTTTCGTCGGGCGACCATGCAGCGTTGTCGCCTGCTATTTGCAGGTTGAACTCCGTGGATGAGGCGATGTCGTAGGCGTAAATTGTGCCTCCTCTGGTGTATGCGATCATATTGCCCGAGGGCGACCAGTCCGGGTTTGAACCGCTGATGCCGTAGTTGGTTTCCGCGCCGGTCGCGGTGTCGGCGATAATGATGTTTCCGCCGCGCTCGAAAGCAATGGCGGTATTGTCGGGATTGAAAGAAGGGTTGGTGCCGTTGGAGACGATCAGATTAACGCCTGTGGTCGTACCGCTGCAATCCGTAGTAGTGCTTGTGC
>JAJRTR010000011.1 GCA_024278215.1 bacterium | reverse complement strand
GACGGTAACTGGAGAGGCCCTCTCAATGGGGCCTCTCTTTCTTTTTCTCTCCAGTTATCGTCCTGAATGCGATAAACTCGCCTTTCTATCCTTTCTACACTACATGTTGTGGTCACCCACTTGATTCCCGGATGCCCCTTACAATTATTTCGACTTGATCTTTTCGAAGATTGATCGGCAGAAAGATGTAAGAGTGTCATCGCGAGCGCCCATTACGGTGATGGTGTCGCCGGGACGCGCGTTTTCGACTATGGGGGTAACGATGTCGTCGCGTGAAGGGAAGAAGCGCGCGTCGTGGCCGGTGTCCGAGAAGTCATAAACAATATCTTTCGACGAAATGCTTCTGTCCGCCGTGCCGCCCGCGTAATAAATTTCCGGCATGAAGAGAATATCATTTTTACTCATGTGTTTTCTGAATGTTTCGACAAGTTCATCGCGCATGAAATTTGTGGGACCGAACCCATGCGGCTGGAACACGAGCAGGTGTCGGCCGGGTTCGAGGTGCAGTGTTTCGAGGGTCGCGCGGATTTTGTCGGGGTTGTGAGCGAAGTCGTCAATAACCTTAATGCCGTTTGTCTCGCCGATGATGTCGTATCTGCGCCTGATGCCGGCGAACGCTTCGAGTCCCCTGACGATGAGGCCCTCGCTTACGCCGAGAGCGCGGGCGGCGGCCGCGGCGGCCAGCGCGTTCGAGACATTGTGTTCGCCCGGCAGATTGATATGAACCCGGCGTCCGAAAAGAGTAAAGTGTGAACTGAACGCGCCTGCGACAACGCCCTCGCCGCGTACATCCGCTTCGTTGCGTATGCCGTAAGTTATCGTTTGCCCGGCGCAGGCGGCGAACCCCGACGCCACGGGGCAGTCGGCATTAAGTACGGCGGTGCCGCGTGTGTTTTTTATGAATGCGGCAAATAGTTCTTTCAACTCGTGCATGGGCTTGTGGTCTCTGGTGACATTTGTCACCACGGCGACCCGGGGCTTGTATTTGACGATGGAGCCGTCGCTCTCGTCGCTTTCGATGACAATGTAGTCCGACGCGCCGATTCTTGCGTTGCCGGGCGCGCCGCCCGCGGAGTAGTTTTTCATCTTCCCGCCGTTGATGATAGTCGGGTCGAGGCCCGCGACATCGAGCAGCACGCCGGTCATGCCGGTGACGGTGGACTTGCCGCTCGTGCCGCCGACGGCGATGCCGCGGCCCGCGTTGAAAATATCAGCGAGCGCGTCGGCGCGGTGTTTCACAGGTATGCCCAGTTCGAGAGCGCGCGCCATGTCGGGCACGGTCTTTTCTATGGCGGTGGACGCGACGACACAGTCGCAGTCGGTGGTGACACCGCTGCCGTCCTGCGGAAAAAGCTTTATGCCGAAGTCGCGAAGCTGATCGAAGAACGCGAGGTTTTTGCCCTGGTCGAGACCGCGGTCCGAGCCGCGCACGTCGCAGCCACCCGCTGAAGTGGCGAGCACCTGTGCGATTGCGCTCATTCCGCTGCCGCCGATTCCGATAAAAAAATATATTTTTCCCATAAATGCGGTTGTCCTGATGTTCATTAATCCCAATATCGTTTACTTTAACAACAATGATACGCAAAAAAGCCTGTATTTATCGCGAATATTGATACCCATACCCTCTTAAGTAAACGGTATTGTCATTAACCCGGATATTTCACCAATATAATGAAAAAGGACGGTTCTGTGAGTAAAAGTTGCTTTATCAAGAGCTGATTGAAAAATTCTGATTCTGCTGCGGCCGGCTGCAATTGTCAACAGCTGCGTTGTCGGCACAAGATCGTCCTCGACGTACTCTACAAGTACGCCTGCGGGGATTTTGCACCTCCGCCTTGCTCCCGAACAATTTCGTTCGACCTCGCTACGAACATAATTTTGCAATCGGCTCACAAGTAAATTTACAAAAAGGAGAACCGTCCTTATGAGAACACAGTGTAGCACGAAGATGATAGAATTTCAAAGACGCAGCAGAAGAGATGTAGTAGCCCGCATATTCCCCCAATGCGGGTTAGCAACAACTTTTTATTGCTTAAGGTGAAATAAGGAGCAAAATACAAAAGAGCCTGTTGTGTTTGATCCCGTATGATTATTCTTCTTCGCCGGGCGGACTTGTCTTCCAGCGTTTGTGAATCCAGAACCAGTGGTCCGGAAAACGGCGCACAAAATCTTCGATAACTGTTGTGTATGCCTGTGTGAAGGCGAGAACGTCTTTACCGGCATCGCCCGTGGGTTCTATCTCGACAGCGGGGCATAAATATGCGCGGTGTTTTTCATAGCCGAGGCGCTCGATGAAAACCGGCACTATCCTGGCACCTGTGCGCACGGCGAACATGCCGGGGCCTTTGAAGGCTGAAACTTTCGAGCCGAAGAAATCTACAAATAAACCGCGCGGGCCGGCGTTCTGGTCGGATACGAGGCCGACGAGTTCATTTTTTGCTAGCAGGTTTGTCATGTGCTCGTACATGGGCACTCCGCGCGGCACATTTTTTGTCCCTTTGCTGGTGCGGCGCTTCACTATAAAGTCGTTGATCAGGTTGTCCTCCTGGTCGCGCCCGACGACGGTCATCTGATAGCCTAGTGAGCCGATCCGCCACGCGAGAAACTCCCAGTTCCCGAAATGTGCGCTGGCAAGCACGATCCCTTTGCCCGCCTCGCTTGCTTTCCTCATGTTTTCCACGCTCTCCGGTGGCACCTCGACCATTCTCTCGAGGTCTTTCTCACTGTAGAGCGGGAATCGCGCGAACTCGAACACGCTTTTTATCATGTTTTGCTGCGATCTCAGTGCGATCCTCTCCAGCTCTTCCTGCGAGTATTCGTCTTTGAACGCGCGCTTCAGATTGGAAAGCATAAGTTCTTTCTGGCCGGGCAGCACTTTGAAGAAAAACCAGCCCAGCAACTCGGCGAGTTTTTCCTGAAGTTTTCGCGGCAGCACTCGCAACAATATATAGATGGTGTAGAATAGTGCTCGCATGATTATTGTTCTTGTGACAGACATAATTCCAATCCATACGTCTTTTCTTTGTTGACACGACATCAAAAGTATCGGCGCAGATTCATCATTATTCTGCATCTCCGACCCGCACAAATTGCCGGAACGTCCACGGGGCGGCATTCACCCTGTCTATGTTATCACTTTGGCACACCCGCAAACAAGTCTAACCCGGATTTCTCACAAAGAAATCCGGAAAACCGTGAGAATCCCCATTCTACTGCGTTGCGGCGGCGATTCGGGATCGGTCACACACTCGTTTTTTGCGCAAGAGGCCGACGTTGCCGGCTGCTCCCTCACCACTTATTTACCACGCCTTGTATTACAGGCATTCTCCCGATTTTTAGCCCGCATTGGTGAAATATGCGGGATAGCTGCGTTGTCGGTGCGAAATCGTCCTCGACGTACTCTACAAGTACGCCTGCGAGGATTTTACAACTCCGCCTTGCTCTGAACAATTTCGCTCGATCTCGCTACGAACATAATTTTGCAATTGGCTCTATTGTCCTGTTTTTTCCTCATTCTTTGCCTAACCCGGCAAAGCCGGAACCAAACAGGCCGCATTTTCGTGCCCAAACAAATGCGGTTTGAGCACGGCACACAGAGTTTCATCGTTCCCAAGGTCTACATTGGAAACGTCTGTAACTGGAAGCTCCAGCTTTCACCGATCTCTTTTCAGCGTTTCTTTACCATCCTGCGTAGCATTTCAGTCGTAGGATACTAAGTGACCCTAAGCATATATTACGCGAAAACTGTTTGTGTACGTGAAGGTTGCATATTATAATAGCTAAATCGCTTCAGTACATTTTTGAACTTGTGCGTTTTTTATAAAAGGGTAGTGCCATGTCAAGAAAGAAAAGATGTAAGATGGGGTAGTGTAAAAACTATAAAGTGTAGGGCTGGGACACCGTACCCCGCCTCAACTTGTGCCTGTACAAACTGTTTTCGCGAGAAATATGTTCAGGCGGGGTACGGTGCCCCAGCCCTACCAGCGATATTACAAGCCTGACGAGACAGTAGCCGGATTTCAGGAGATACGGTCTGGAATTAAAGGACAAATTCCAGTCATGTCCCCGAAATTCTTACAAAATATCTGAATTCGCACAAGTTCAGGATATAATTACACATCAGTTCATGAGAAACAGCAAAATATACCTTATTGTCTCGGGAGGGGAAGCCGGCCCATATTCACAGGAGGTGCCATAAGCAAGGGGCAGATATGGAAAAGATAAAACTTACAGCAGGTGTATACTGGATCGGCATCCCGGAGATCGATCTTTTTGTGCTGTGCGGTTGCCCGGCGGATATAGTGAAGCATATGATGAAACGCGGGCTGATCACGGGGAAAGAAAAAGACGGCACCAGCTTCGAAACAGGTCCCAACGCAATACTGCTGTCGGATGTGTCGGTGCAGAAAGGCGATTTCTCCAATCTCGCTGAATTCCCGGTTCTCCAGATGTTCTACAGGCAGGGGTTGATAATTCCGGATCATCCCAATAACACGGGCCGCAAACCGATGCTGATCGGCATTAAAAACCAGGTCGAAGCGCAGAGCACTTACATCTTTCGCGGCAACTACGGCCTTACTTCCAAAGATGAAATAATGAAGACCGGCATACACGAGCCTGCCGCTCGCGACATGATGCGCATAAAGATCAAGTTTGCATTCGACAGGATCAGCCGCACTGAAGACCTGCTCGACGTGAGAATCGTAGACAAAGAAAAAGTGGAACTCAGGGACGGCGCGTTCATACGCAGAAGAAGGTTCAACGTATACGAAATATATTACGGCAACAGGTCCATGACCGTGGACCTCAACCTTGCCCGCGGTGAGCGATACGAATCCGCATACATTCTCGGGTTTCACAAAATACGAAAAGAGTACTTTTCGGTAATACACATTGGAGAGGGCAACGGCTGGGACTTCACACGTCCTTGCATGGGCAGTATAATTTCGTTTCAGGGAAAGCTTTATCTTATAGACGCAGGCCCGAATATCATGCACAGCCTCACGGCTCTCGGTATCAGTGTCAGCGAGATCGACGGCATATTTCATACCCATTGCCACGACGACCATTTCGCCAGTCTCACTTCGATTGTTCGTTCCGACCACATGATAAAATATTTCGCTACTCCGCTTGTTCGCGAATCCGTTGCTAAAAAGCTATCAGCGCTCATGTCCATGAGCGAAGAACGCTTCTCGAGGTATTTCGAGATACACGACCTGGAGTTCGACGTCTGGAACAACATCGACGGGCTCGAAGTGAAACCCGTTCTTTCGCCCCATCCTGTTGAAACCAACATTTTCTTTTTCCGCTCGTTCTGGGAGAACGGATATAAAACTTATGCGCACATGGCCGACATCGCTTCATTTAAAGTACTTGGCGACATGATCACGGGCGATGACTCCGAAAGCGGGATAACGCAGGAATATTTCGACAGCGTCAAAGAGCAGTACCTTGTACCGGTCGACCTCAAGAAGATTGACATCGGCGGCGGTCTTGTGCACGGCGCGGCCGAAGATTTTATCGACGATACATCGGGTAAAATCTTGTTGAGCCACACTGCGCGCGAACTCACCGACAGGGAAAAGGAAATCGGATCGAGCACATCTTTCGGCACGCAGGATGTCCTCATTGCCGCCCGGCAGGACTACAAGATGCAGGCTGCTTTTCGTTTCCTGCGTTCATACTTCCCCACAGCGCCCGACCACGAGCTGAGAACGATCCTTAACTTCCCGATAATAAACCTCAATCCCGGCACGATTCTTCTCAAACGCGGTGCCGTCAATAAACGCATTTATCTTATTCTCACGGGTGTTGTCGAGTACATCGAATCGGAGACAACTATAAAAAACATGCTCTCCGCGGGCACACTCGCCGGTGAAATTTCAGGCATGAGAGGCGATAAGTCCGGCGGCACTTTCCGCGCGGACAGCTATGTCCAGGCTATCGAGATACCGCGCGACATCTACCTGGAATTCGTGAAGCGCAACAATATGTACTACGACATCATGAGGGCACACGAGAACAGGCGCTTCCTGCTCGGCACCTGGCTCTTCGGCGAAATGGTTTCCTACCCGATGCAGAACCGGATCGCCCGCCTGATGGAGAAAACTGTTTTCCGCGAAGGCGAGTTGCTGCCCGACGGCAACGGCGCGGAACTGATCCTGATCGCTGAAGGTGAGATACAGGTTTATTCCGAAAACAAGATTATCGAAACACTTGGCCGCGGCGGTTTTGTCGGCGAGGAGAGTGTGCTCTTCGATACAGCGAGTTTTTTCAAGGCCAGGGCAACGCAGGACTCCGCCTGCTTCAGGATTCCCGGTGAGGCGCTCGCCGAGATACCGAATATTCAGTGGAAGCTTTTCGAGACTTTCGAAAAAAGGATGCGTGCTTTCGGCGCACATTTCGCTTTTGCCTGGAAAAAAGATTACAGTGTAAATGTCCGTGAACTCGACGAACAGCACAAAGTTCTGTTCGAGATGGTAAACAATCTCTGTGAGGCTTTCACACACCTGAGCGACAAGTCTTTTTTTATAGGTAAGCTCGGCGAACTCACCGAATATGCCGGCTTCCTTTTCAGCAGGGAAGAAACGCTCATGAAAAAATGCGGCTACCACGACCTGGATTATCACGCGAAAGAACACAAAAGGCTTATGCAGGATATTGACAGTTTCGGGAAAAGGTTCTCATCCGGGACAGCGGTTACCGGCATGGAGTTCCTGGATTTCCTCAAAGACTGGCTTGTCAACCACACCCTGGTTGTTGATAAGAAATATACTGCTGTTATGAACGGACACGGAATATTTTGATTTTGCAACCGGTTCACTATATATTCAGCATGGAGATGATTTTTTTGTCTGATCACATACCGGACAACAGCGATAGAAACCAGAACACCGAGACACGCACTTTTTCCATTCCGGAGCCCCGGGAGATTGTACAACTCGACACAGACACTGTGCGCAACCTGCACAAACTGGCGATGATGATGGAAAGAATGCGGTTTGTCGAATATCTCGATATGGTGACCCGGCCGGGCCGTATATGGTACACTAACTTTCTGTGGGGCCTGGCGCGCGGGCTGGGTTTCGGGCTCGGTATGACAGTGCTGCTCGGACTCACAATGTACCTTCTGGCACACATGGTCAACCTCCCGCTCATCGGCGGCCTGATCGCGGACATATATCAAATCGTCCAGGAGCAGGTGGGCACAAGCCCCAATTTTAAACCCTGAATTCGACACCGTTTTACACGGAGGGAAAATGGCACAGCAGGATACAGTTCTCGAAATGAAGGGAATTGTGAAAAAGTTTCCGGGTGTGATCGCGCTGAAAAATGTGACTTTCAGCGCGGTGAAAGCCGAGGTGCACGCGCTCGTGGGCGAAAACGGCGCAGGCAAATCCACTCTTATGAAAGTGCTCTCCGGCGTGCATCCGTACCCGTCTTATGATGGCGAACTGATAATCAAAGGCGAACTACGCCGCTTTTCCGGCACACGCGAAGCAGAGAAAGCAGGCGTTTCGATCATCCACCAGGAACTAAACCTGATACCGGAACTCACTGTCGCGGAAAATATTTTCCTTGGTCGTGAACCGGTAAAACCACCGCTCAGCTTCATCGACAGAAAAAAAATGAACGAGGAAGCAGCCGGACTCATCTCTTCCTTTAACATAGATATTTCGACCTCCGCGCTCATAAAAGATCTTTCGGTGGGCAGGCAGCAGATGGTCGAGATCGCAAAAGCTCTCTCGGTGAGCTCGGACATACTTGTGCTCGACGAACCCACCAGCGCCCTGACGGAAATGGAGATCAAGACCCTTTTTGAAATTATCCGCGACTTGAAAAAACGCGGTGTCACCATGATCTATATCTCCCACAAACTCGACGAGATTTTCGAGATATGCGACAGCGCCACTGTGCTGCGCGATGGAGAAACGGTCGCGACATTACCAGTGAGCGAACTGGACAACGACCGACTTGTTTCGCTCATGGTCGGGCGCGAACTCACACAACTTTATCCCGACAGAAATGCCGAAATCGGCGAAGAGGCCGTCCGGGTCGAAAACATGTATGTCGCGAATCCGTTCCTTCCCGGCGAAAAGATCGTCGAGAATGTATCGTTCACAGCACACAAAGGTGAGATACTCGGCATGGCCGGCCTCATGGGGTCGGGCCGCTCGGAGATTGTGACCGCCATGTTCGGCGCTTTCCCCGCAAACACGGCAGGCAAGCTTTTTATCGAGGGGAAACAGGTCGACATAAAAAATCCGCAACATGCCATCAGAAGCGGCATCGGACTCGTCACGGAAGACCGCAAGCGCTTCGGGCTCGTTCTCATTATGAGCGTGAAAGAGAACACATCGCTCGCCGCGCTCGACAAAGTCTCCGCTTCGCAAATAATAAAACCCGGAGAGGAAAAAAAACTCGTCGACAAATATATACACGAACTGAATATAAAAACCAGCGGGCAGAACGTGATTGTCAATACGCTCAGCGGGGGCAATCAGCAGAAGGTCGTTATAAGCAAATGGCTCGCCAACAAACCGAAAATCCTGATACTCGACGAACCCACTCGCGGCGTGGATGTAGGCGCGAGGTTCGAGATATACCAGATAATGAACAAGCTTGTCGAGCAGGGTGTCTGCATCATTATGATTTCATCCGACTTGCCCGAAGTGCTGGGCATGAGCGACCGTATACTCGTCATGCACGAGGGCACGATAACCGGCGAATTCTCACGCGAGGACGCCACCCAGGAAAAGATCATGTCATGCGCAACCGGCCGGCGGCAGGCCGACCGCGCTTCATAATTGCGACAAACCCACAAACAGGTTTGTGGGTTTGTCGGCGATATAAAACCCGCTCGGTTATTACTCGAAGAAAACTTTGATTGGCACATTGAGCGCATTGGCCAGCTTGAGCAGTGTGGCGATTGAAGCCGAGGTGTTCCCCAGTTCGATCTTCGAGATCAGGCTCTGTGAAAGACTGGTTTTTGTGGACAGGTTCTTTAACGTGTAGCTGGCATCTTTGCGAAGTTGCCTCAGCTTTGTGCCGATCGCTCTCTTCAACTCTTCTTCCGGGTCCGTGTATATGCCCAGTTCGTAGACCGCCTTGTCGATCACTTCCGCCAGGACGTTCATGTCGAACGGTTTCTGTAGATAATCGAACGCCTTCAGTTTCATTGTTGACAGTGCGGATTCAACAGAAGGATATCCGGTGACAACGATCACACACAGGTGTGGATCCTGCTTGCGGATTTTATCGAGGAGTTCCTCGCCGCTCTGGTCAGGCATCTTAAGGTCGAGAAGCAGGATGTGGAAGTTTTCCTTTTTCAGCATATCCAGCGCTTTCCCAGGATGGTTCAGAACTTTCACAATGTGATTCTTCTGTTCCAGAAACGACTGGGCTACGTTGGTGAACGGCTTGTTGTCGTCAACGATAAGGATTCTGATTTTCTGTCTTCTTGCCATAATAAATAATCCCCTTTCTTTGATTCAGTCTGTAGTGATTTTGTATATATCAAATATTGACATATGCGAATTGAAGTTCCCGACAATTTATTTCTACTGTGATTATAACACACAAATATTCCAATTGGAATATTTGTCCATGTGTTTTTTTGCCGGTATTTCCTGGGACGCCTTGCGCGGGATTTTATTCTTAAGGGCCTGATAACCCGTATATTTCACCAATGCGGGCTAACAGCATGATGTCAGTCTTCCAGCATCATGGCTATTCGTTTGAGCGAAGTGGATGCAAGTTTTTTGCCGGACTCGAGTCTGCGCTCTTCGATATCCTTAACGCTTTGATACGAGAAAAGTTCTTCCGGTATCTCGCCGACGAAGCGCGATGTGATGCGCGGCTGCGTCTCGCCGTATCTTCTGCGCTCGGCGGCATAGCTGATATAGAGTTTGCGGCGCGCGCGCGTCATGGCCACATAGAACAGGCGGCGTTCTTCGTCGATGCTGCCGTCCTGAATGGATTTCTCATGCGGCAGCAGCTTTTCTTCCGCGCCGACGATGAACACTGTGTGGAACTCGAGCCCTTTCGCGCTGTGCACGGTCATCATCGTGATCGAGTCTTCCTTAAGTTCCGTGTCGACTTCCTGCTCGTCGGTCATGAGCGCCACGTTCTCGAGGTACCCTTCGATTGTCGGTTTCGGCTCGTTGGATTCGTATTCAATGAGCGAGTTGATCCATTCCTCGACGTTCATGAAACGCCTGTCCGCCTCGTTGCGGTCGGAATACGATTTCCGGACGGCATTCTCGATGTCGAGTTCGTCGACGATAAACTTTCCGGCAGTGGCGAGGCCGCCCGCCTTAAGTTTCTGCCTTGCCGCCTCTATGACTTCGAGGAAACGGGCGACGCCTTTTCGCGCTTTTTTCGGTATATTGTCACTGTGGACGGCATATTCGAGACAGTGGAACAACGGTCGGCGCGCTTCGAGGGCTGCGTCACGGATGCGGTCCAGCGATGTCGCGCCGATGCCGCGCGGCGGATAATTTATCACGCGCAGCAGCGCCGTCTCGTCCTCCGGATTGTGCATCACACGCAGGAACGCCGTCATGTCCTTGATCTCTTTGCGCTCGAAGAAGCGAGTGCCGCCGATGAGGATATAAGATATGCCCATTCGCACCAGCTTCTCTTCAAAAACCCGCGACTGCGCGTTTGTGCGGTACAGGATAGCGAAGTCGCCGTACTTCATGTTCAGCCGCTGCTTGTCGCCTACGATGCAGTCGATGACGAGAGTTGCCTCGTCCTGCTCGTCCAGGGCTTCGATCATGCCGATAGGGTCGCCTGCTTTGCCGGACGTCCAGAGTTTCTTCCTGCGGCGCTTCTCGTTGTTTTCTATCACCGCGCCCGATGCTTCGAGTATTACGCCGGTCGAGCGGTAATTGCGTTCGAGCTTGACCTCGCGGGCTCCGGCGAAGTCCTCCTCGAAATTCAGAAAGTTGTCCACCACTGCGCCCCGCCAGCCGTATATGCTCTGGTCATCGTCGCCCACCACATATATGTTGCTCCGCTTGCCCACAAGACGGCGCACGATACCGTACTGGATGTCGTTTATGTCCTGAAACTCATCGACCATCACATACCGGAACCGCTCGCGGTACCTGTCGCGACACTCGGGTATGTCCAGCACGCGTATCGCGAAAAGGAGAAGATCGTCGAAATCCAGCGCGTTATTGTCCTCGAGCATTTTGTTGTAGGTCGGGAACACACGGCTCATCACCGGGTCCGCAATGTCGTCGACATCCACCGGCGGATAAATATTTTTTAACGTACTGATACCGAACTGAAGCGCGCGCGGTTCATTCTTGCGGGGGTCGAATCCATGTTTGGCGAGTGCTTTTCTGATAATACCGACCTGGTCGGAAGTGTCGAATATCGTGAAGCTTGTGTCGCGCCCGACTTTATCTATGTCGTCGCGAAGGATGCGGGCACAGAGCGAGTGGATTGTCGAAATCGTTATATCTGTGCAGGTATCGAAGCCGACCATCGCAGATATGCGCTCGCGCATCTCACGGGCTGCTTTGTTTGTGAATGTAATGGCGAGAATCGCGCCCGGCTCGATGCCGACCTCGAGCATGTGTGCCGTGCGATAGGCGATTGTGCGTGTCTTGCCGGTGCCCGCGCCCGCCACGACCACCACCGGGCCTTTTACGCACCTGACAGCGTCCCTCTGTTCTCTGTTCAACGCGTTGAAATTTATCAATTTATTTTTCCTGCCCGGTACCGCCGGAACCGAAACCTCCCATCTCCTGAAACCACAAACACATAACTTTATTGACGACCCACTCGATAAGCAAATATTTTTCGGAATATTCAGACCTGTAAATCGCATACAAAAATGCTGTGCAGCAACTTTTACAAAGTGCAGCGATAATGTATAATGAACGAGAATAATGGTAAATGCCAAAACAAAGGGGTACCAGTCATGTTTGAATTCATGCTTACAGAAGAGCAAAAAGAGCTGAGGAAAGAAATCATAGAATTTGTCAGGGGCGTACCGAAAGAACTCCTGCGGAAAATGGACAGGGAAGAAGTTAAATATCCCCACGAATATGTCGAGGAGCTTGCAGAAAAGAACCTGATTGGATTGCGGTTTCCGAAAGAATGGGGTGGGCGCGGCCTCGACTGGAGCTCCGAAGTTGTGGCCCTCGAAGAGATCGGCTCGCTCGGCGGGGCGCTCGCGTGCCTCTACTCGCTACCGTCGATCATCGGCGAGGCGATAAACAGTTTCGGCACAGACGCGCAGAAGGAGAAATACCTTAAGCCGATGTTGCAGGGTAAGTTGAAATGCGCCGAGGCGCTGACGGAACCACGCGGCGGGTCCGACTTTTTCGGTGCGACGACAAAGGCCGAGAAGCAGGGCGACTATTTTATTCTCAACGGCCAGAAGCGATTCATCGTCGGCGCGGAAGGCGCGGACTATTTTCTCGTATACGTGCGCACGGGCTTCGACGGCGACCCGCGCAACTCGATCAGTGTGTTCATAGTCGAGCGCGACATGGGCGTGGAAGTGCAGGAGGTATACGGGCTGATGGGCACACGCGGCGGCGGCACGGGCAGGCTGGTGTTCCGCGATGTGAAAGTGCCGGAGAGCAACCTTGTGGGGCCGCTCAACGGCGGTGGCATGATATTCAACACGATGATGGTGCCCGAGCGATTGACGAGCGCGGCGGGCGCGGTGGGCAGCGGCCGGGTGGCGCTCGAGGTGGCGGCGCGCTACTCGAACCGGCGCAAAGCTTTCGGCAGAAAGATTCGCAAGTTCCAGGCGGTCAACTTCATGGTGGCCGACGCGCTCACGGAACTCGACGCCGCACGCGGACTGGTGTACGCCGCTGCCCGGAAACAGGATGCGGGCGAAGACGCGCGAAGGCTGGTCTCCGAGGCAAAGAAGAAAAGTACGGAAGCCGCCTGGATGGCCGTCAACAATGCGATGCAGATCATGGGCGGCATCGGCTACACGGACGTTTACCCGGTCGAGAAAATGCTGCGCGACATGCGGCTTTCCATGATATGGACCGGCACAAACCAGATAATGAACGCACTGATACAGCATGAATACTATAAAGAACTCGAGAAGAACGGCCCGGCGGGCCGCGACATCGAGGACGACGCCGTCAATGCCGACTTGACAGATGAAAAAGTCTACGAGTAGCACCTTATCGCATTGTCGGCAGCAACATATTATCGTAACTGTTCACAGGATGTGTTTCCCTTCACAGCGCTGTGAACAGTTACAGATATTTGTAATCTTCGCATCCTTAACTTAACGCTATTGCCATTAGTCTGCATATATTACCAATCCGGGATAAGTTATACTGCCTTGAAATGACTACTTGCTTCGCAGCCATGCTTCATTGAATTCGGCATGTTTTATATATTTGCGGCTGTCGCTTGTATACGTAATATGGATGATCCCGTTTCTGTCCTGAATAAGATAGGGATAGGAGAATTCGGCGGATGCGGTTTCGAGGTTTTTCTTCCAGGGCCAGGACCTGCCTCCGTTGTCGGAAATCGCTACTGTCAGGGGTGTGCGCACCCATTTGCTGTTGTTGTACGCGAGAAGCAGCGCGCCGGATTCGAGCATGATGAGGCTGATACCGCTGTCCGGGTTCGGCAGGCCAGTCAGTTTTGGTTTGAACCACGAACGGCCTTTATCTTTTGAAATTGAAACCCATATTTTACCCGGCACAGTGTAATGGCGTGCCAGCATTATCATTTTGTCGCCTCCCAGAGGCGCGACCGCGGGCTGGTAGTGGCCGGGCGCGACGGCGGGGACCTCGACGACCTCTTTTGTTTTGAAACCATCGTCGCTTATCCACATCCACGAGTCAGGCGGGTCTTCGGTATAGACCGGCAACAGGATTCTACCCGGTTCAATCTCGACAGGATTATTCCTTATTACCCAGCCCTTCCCGTCCTGTATCACTCGAGGTTCCGACCATGTTTTCCCATTGTCGTCCGAAGTGACGGCGAATACTTTGCATTCTTCCCAGGCATCCCATCGTTCGGCATATTTAATAAGATAAAATAACCACACTTTGCCCGACGAGTCGGCGAAAACAATCGAGTTGCCGGCCGCATAATCAGGATCGTCGACGAGTTTTTCCGGTCTGGCCCATTCTCTCGACCCTGCGGGACGCCTGCTTACCCACACGGCCACATCGGGCATGCCCTCGCGCGAACCGCCGAACCACGATACGAGCAAGTCGCCGTTCGGCAACTCGGCTATGCTTGACGCATGGTTCTGAGGGTGTTCATCTGCGTTTCTTGCGAAGATGTTTTCCGCGGCGAAATATGGTTTTTCTTCTGCGCCGAAAGCTGAAATGACTGATGCGAATACTGTGATGAACAGTATGGCGAATGTCATGACGATTCTATACGGCTTATCTGTTTTCATAACTAAACTCGTGCGTTTTTCTATATATTGAGAAAGACACGTGTTTTTCCTTTCATTCCTTTGTGCTTGGGAGCCTGACACCGTGTTTTTTGAGGAACTCTTTAATAATATCATCTATTCCGTCGTGTGTGATTCCCCGGAGTTGCAATTTTTCGGACCTGCGGGTGGCGGCACCGCCTTCCACCATGCTCAACTCGATAAAAACGCCGTCCTCACCCTCGCGTACTTTAAGCGCGTATGGTGAGCCGGTCGCCGCCATTTCGAGGTCGATCTCCGCCACAGTGCTGTACAACATCTGCCGTGTTAGTTTGTAATTCCACTTGCGGCCAAGCTGTGCCGACCGTTGCGCGTCCCATGCTTTGATGCGCATGTCTTCACGGTCGCAGCCTGAGGCCGGCGCTGCCCCGCGGGTGCGATTAATCTTCTGTACAGGTTTTATCCTGCCGACAGGTCGCCCGTCGAATCGTTTTTCGTTGTCTTCCCTCTGGTCGTAGTCCATCGCTGATACGCAACCGTTCAACATGTTATTGCTTTCGAGTTTCGCACAAGTTACGGTTCAATCCGAATCCCTTACGCGCCCCATTTAATGAGGCCCATCTTGAACGGATCGTCAAGCATGGGATTGCGCGGCATGACCCGCACTGTCTGGCCGCGCCGCCCGCTGCTTGTGAGCACGAACGAGCCCTTGAACAACATATCTCCGTCGCTGTTTGTAACGACGGGCGCCATCTCTACCGCCTCGGGTTCTATTATTCCGCCCCCGGAGTCCAGCGGGCCATGCACTATCTGCACAACAACATCTTCAGGCGTCAGACCGGCCATATTTATCGCAGCCTGTATGACGATCTCCTCTCCCACCTTAGCATTGTCACATGATGAACAATCAATGTTGGTGATCCTGACATCCTTCCATACTCGCCGCACGTATTGTTTCCAGTCGGTAAATATCTTCGCCTCTTCGCAGTCTTCGAGCGACATGAAATTGTGCCGTTCCATGCAGGGCGCATAAGCTTTCTTTGTGTACTCCTTCACCATTCTGTTGGTGTTGAACTGCGGGCATATCTCGTGCATGTTTTCTTTCATGTATTTGATCCAGCCGCGAGGTAGATTGTCGCTGCCGCGGTCATAGAACAGCGGGACCACTTCCTTCTCGAGCAGATCGTAGAGCGAATCCGCTTCGATGTCGTCCTGGTATTCGGTGTCTTCATATTCCTCGCCGTGACCGATCGCCCATCCGACATTGGAATTGCTCTCGAAGGCCTCACACCACCAGCCGTCGAGTATGCTCAGGTTGATGACACCGTTGGCGCTTGCTTTCATACCGCTTGTGCCGCTGGCCTCGAGGGGACGCCTCGGTGTGTTCAGCCAGACATCGACGCCCTGCAGCATGTATCTTGCAAGGTGCATGTCGTAGTTTTCCATGAACACGATATGGCTTCTGAGCCGCGGCTTGCGGCCGAAGTGGACTATCTGCCTGATAAGTTCCTTGCCCGAGTTGTCGCGCGGATGCGCTTTCCCGGCAAAAATAATCTGCACAGGCCGGTCCTTGTTGTCTATAATATTCACAAGTCGTTCGAGATTTTTAAAAAGGAGCGTGCCGCGTTTGTAGGTGGCGAATCTGCGCGCGAATCCGATAGTGAGCGCCTCCGGGTTGAGCACCTCCTCCGCCCGCCGCACATCCACCTCCGCCGCGCCGCGGCTGCGGAACTGCTCGGCCAGCCTGCGCCGCGCGAAAGCCACAAGCCGTTCCCTGCGCCGCTCGTGTGTCTGCCACAGTTCCTCCGCCGGCATTTTCTCTATGCGTTCCCACAACTCGACATTCGACGGGTCACGCATCCAGCGCGGTCCCAGGTATCGGCTCAGCAGGTCCGACATCTCTTTTGAAACCCACGATGTGAGATGCACTCCGTTCGTCACATGATCTATGGGAATCTCCTCGAGCGGCACCGACTCCCATATATTTCGCCACATCTTGCGCGACACCTCTCCGTGCAGGCGGCTCACGCCGTTGATAAAAGCCGCCTCCTTGATCGCCAGCACCGTCATACAGAATCCTTCGTTATCGTCAGCCGGGTTCTGGCGTCCCAGGCCAAGGAAATCTTTCGGACTCAGGCCGTATTGGTCAAGATACGGCGAAAAATAATTCAGCACCATATCCGGCGGAAAAACGTCGTTGCCCGCGGGGACAGGCGTATGTGTCGTAAACACATTGCTGGACCTCACAAGTGAGTGCCCTTCCCAGAAACTGAGCCCCTGCCGCTCCATGTACTGCCTGCTGCGCTCGAGCGCCAGGAACGCCGAGTGGCCTTCGTTCATGTGGTAGACATTCGGATTGATGTCGAGAGCCTTCAGCAAACGCACTCCGCCGATGCCCAGCAGCATCTCCTGGCGTATCCTCATGTCCAGGCCGCCGCCGTACAGCGCGGATGTAATGTCCCGGTCCTCGGGACTGTTGTCCTGCGTATTCGTGTCCAGCAGGTAGAGTGTGATCCTGCCCACTGTGACTTTCCATATCATTGCCTTCACAGGCCCGGTGGGATACTCGACAGTCACCGACAACTGGTTGCCGTCCTCGCCGCGCACCTGCTCGATAGGCATATTGTAAAAATCGTTTCCGATATACTCTTCCTGCTGCCAGCCGTCGGCATTGAGATACTGCCTGAAATAGCCTTCCTGGTATAGCAGGCCGACGCCCGTGAGCGGAATACCCAGGTCGCTCGCGGACTTGAGATGGTCGCCCGCCAGCATCCCCAGACCGCCGGAATATATCGGTATCGTCTCGTTCAGTCCGAACTCCAGCGAAAAATACGCCACCTTTAATATGTGTTTCGGCTTGATCTCTTCGTCGTACCAGGTCTTCTTATCATTGAGATACTCCTGCAGGTCTTCATACACACGATCCAGATGCGCCATGATAGCGTCGTCGTCGAGAATCTCGTTTAGCCGCTCCTGTTTTATCTGCCCCAGCATAAACACAGGATTCTTGTTCACTTTATCCCACAACTCCCGGTCGAGCCTTCGGAACAGGTCCGTAGCCTCGTGACTCCAGCACCAGCGCATATTCATCGCTATCTCCAGCGCAGGCTTAAGCTTATCAGGCAGCGAAGGCGAAACGTATAGCACATTCACAGGTTTTACACTCATTTACAAGCCCCCATTATATAAGTTGTCATCAGGTATTATTCACAGTGTCGTTTTTGTTGTTTCACAAGAATTCAGGATACCATAAAATCCTGAAAAACACAATTTCCATCACCTATTCGGCAGCCATTTGTCATTGCCGGAAAAAGAATTTTGTACATGGCACCCTCAGGATAATTATATCTTACTGGAGCCGGAAAACGATGGCAACGGAAATCTCCATCCGCGGCATATCGAGCGGTTCGGGAATGGGGGCGAAGCGGCCTATGCGAGTGATGGTGGCGAGGGCTTCACGATCGAGTATGTCGTACCCGGAAGTTTTGTCGAGCGCGACGCCGCTGACTGCTCCGTCTGCCGCGATGTCGAATCTAACTTTCGCCGCTCCCTGTATGCCGCGCCGCCGCGCCGCCGGCGGGTATTTCTTATTCCGTTCAATTGTCAGAAGTATGCTTTTCTGATATTCGGCAAGCAGGTTTTGCCTATAGACTTCATCGAGGCACCCGGCGGAGCAGCCATCGCCGTCTGCGTTGTTGCCGTCGTCGCATTCTTCGCCCGCGTCCAGCACACCGTTGCCGCAACCGGGGGTATATTCCAGTGCGCACCCGGCAGCGCAGCCGTCGCCGTCTGTGGTGTTGCCATCGTCGCATTCTTCGCCGTCGTCGAGCACGCCGTTTCCACATGCGGGAACATAAGGCGGCGGCACATACACTTCTTCATAAGCGGGTCCGGTGGGGATGTCGATGCCGCCTGCGTCGGCTACAGCGGCCTCGATGGGCGATTTCGGCTCGGCGGCTTGCTGTTTCGGCTCAGGCGGCTCAGGCGGCGGTTTTGGTCGCGGTTTGATTTTTCGCACGGGTTTCGGTTTTGGCTTTGGTTTCGGAGGCGCGGGCTTTGGTTTTGGTGCCTGTTGCCGGGGTTTTTCGAAGATGAGTTCGACTTTTCTCTCCTTATTCGGGTCGGGCGGCCTGACGACAAGCGCTACCGGGATCGAGAACACGAGAATATGCAAAACGATGGAAAGGACAACACCGGATTTCGTCAGGAAACTTTTTCTGGGGAGATATTCTTTCAATCAACTCACATCCATCACGGCATCATGGACCAGGAGCAGCGCCGGAATTAAGTTTTGTGGAAATAGTGACTCCGTTCGCGCTGCACTGCTTCGAGTAATCCATCACCGACACCACAGGCTGAAGCGGTGTTTTTTTGTCCGCTTTTATAATGACGATCTTTCGCTCGTTTGCCTTTATCTTTTCGCACAGTGCGGAGCGTACATCCATCACATCGAGCGGTGCGCCGTTGAGAAAATATCTTTCGTCGCGGGTGATGGAAACGATGATGTCCTGCCTGTCCTGTTGTCGTGCCGCCTGTGCCCTGGGCAGGTCTATCTTCATGCCCGGCTGCTTGATGAACTTCGATGTTAGCAGGAAGAAAAGCAGCAACAGGAAAACTATGTCGACAAGAGGCGCGATGTCGACGTGCATATCAATTTTTTTTCTGCCTTCGAATTCCATCAGTTCGCGCTGCTGTCCTTATCCTGTTTCGCCCTGTTTTTATCGTCCCCGCCGCCGACGGAATAGTAGCCCATTATTTCCGGGAATATTACTGCCGAATCCTTCATGGTCGCTTCGATTTTATCAACACGGCCATCGACAAAGTGGTAGAAGATCATAGCGGGAATCGCTACCGCGAGCCCCGCGGCGGTGGTGATGAGCGCCTCGGAGATGCCGCCCGCGAGATCGGAAGCGTCCACCTGGCCGCCGAGCGCCTGTATAATCATGAAAGCGCGTATCATGCCGATTACCGTGCCGAGAAGTCCCATCAGCGGGGTGATATGCGCGATGATGCCGAGCGTGTTGACGAAACGTTCGAGGTCGCGCCTCAGGTTCGAGCCGACACGCCACAGGATTGTGTTTCTTTTACCTTCCGGTTCGCACCTGTTGTCTATTGCCGCCGCGACGAGCATGGACACCGGGCACTGTACGCGCCCGGCGATTTCCCTTATTTTCGTCAGACGGTCCGGATCGTCGTCACTTATGCGGCGCGCTTCGTCGATGAATTTATTGTTTTTCGACGTGGCGCTAATGATGTAAAATATTCTCTCGAAGGTTATCGTCAGGGCGATCAGCGAACAGGCGACTATCGGGTACATCATGAAGCCGCCTTTTATGAAAAGGTCTACCATGTTCATTCCAGCTTTCGCGTAATTGTTTCCACAGGCGGGACCGGCTGTGATCCCGCGAGGCAGTTTCCCTTGCGACACGGACCGGAGGCCGCTCTCCGCGAACATTTCCCGGTATTGCAACAAAACATGCGCATACCGTTATGTTTCGAGAAATACATTCTATATTCAGCACATGAAAATGGCAAAGAGTGGAGGTGAAACGTCATGTTTTCACGCGGGCTAGTGATAAAGGGTGATAGATGATTCGCCGATATTGCCCGCGGAATCTTTCGATATTATCTGAATATTATTCACTCCCGGTTTGATCGGCAGTTTGTCGACGGTCCAGTAATTAGCGTCGACTTCCGCGGGCAGTCCGTCCACTGTGACCTTCACGGGATGACCGTACATATCGTAGATGCGGCCCGAAAGTTCGATCTTATCCCCGGCAACTTTCTGCCCCTCGAAATGGCTGGTGATGATCGTCTCGGGCGCTGTGACATCCACAGTAAGCGCGAGCGCCGCCGAGCTTCTGTTGCCTTCATCGTCCGAGCACGAGACCGACACCCTGTGTTTCCCTTCATCGAGCACAAGACGGCATATAAGTTTGTTTTTTTTGTCTACGACGCACAACCCGTCCACAGACACATCTTTCATATCCAATGTCAGTGTGATGCTGTCCATATCCACGGAAACATTATCCCGCAGATCAGCCTTGAGCATCACCACCCTGTTGTTCGTAATGAAATTTTGAGGCGGGTAGACGAAGGAAACCGAAGGCGGCGATAAGTCCACTATTGACCGGGGCGCTATGGTGAACGACCATTTCTTTGAGGCGACATTACCGATGGAATCCGAGACACCGGCTTCGGCAATATGCCTCCCCGGCGCAAGCGGTTCCGGCGGACGGTATATCGCACTGTTCTTTTTAATCTCGATTTCTTCAGAATGATCTTCTCCGTCGAGCACCAGCCGGACAGAAGCAATGTCTACTCCCGCGCCGCCGATGTCCTCGAACCCGAACGATATGTCCGGCGACATGTTGTCGGTGGTAAGTCCGTCCCGGGGAGAAATGGAAATTATCGAAGGCGGCGCGGTATCGTTCGACGGTTCATGTGACGATTCCGGCAGTGCGGCGTCCGTGCGCAGGATCACGATCTCCTTTTCGGTCTTGTATTTGGATTTGTCGTCTTCGGGCAGTTTATTTGAATCACCGGTATCACCGGCCCAGGATGTCGGATCGGGGAAAATACCGGCGGCGGCATGTTCACTGCCTGCATAAGGTTCAATATTCGGTTCGGGCAGCGGGCCCGGCATATCAGGCGGCACCGGCACTATGGCTTCCGGTCCCGTTTTGTCCGCGCCGGCACCGGTGGGATGCTTATCGGCAACATCTCCCGGCCGGACGACAATATCAGCCGTAAAAGGGGATTCGGTCATGTTGCCCGCGCTGTCCTCGACATAAGCCTTTATCCTGTACGATCCGCGCGGATTATCCTCTATCTCGAAACCTCTGAACCGAAGGGTGTTTTCCCCTTCTATTGCGGGCGCGCCGAATTCTTTCACCGTCTTACCTTCCGGGTTCAGAACACGAACAAACCACTGCGACAGATTTTCAGGGGGTATGTCATAAAGATTCGCGGCAACGACGATCTCGTCATCGGGTCCCACCGTTTCCGGTTCAAGCTTAAAGTCGACCATCGAAGGCTTTGTGGAATCTACGGAGAAAAAGAGTTCTTTTTCAGCCGATTTGTTGCCGGCATGATCACGGGCGGATATGAAAATCCTGTATATTCCCGTGTGCAGGCGACACAGGCTGCAACTTATCTTCCCGTCGAGATACCTCGGGAAATTGCATATTTCTTTATTAAGATAACCGTCTTTAAATGTTCTGATGGAAACAGTGTCTTCGACCACCCCGCTGCCGCCCATGTCCGTTATTTCAGCGGCTATGGCAATACCGCTCCCGGAATTCAGCACAGCGCCGTATGCCGGGGACGGTTCGACGAATTCAACGCGAGGACTGATGGTGTCCGGCGCATCGGGATCGACCACGATCTTCCACGCTCGCTCCGCTCTCTTCCCGAAGTTGTCGTAGATCACGATTACCGCATCGTGTTCGCCCGGCGCGAGCGGTTCGAGTGGCCTGTAGCTTATCCGCCACGATTCCGTGTCCGCGTACTCGCTTACATCTTCGCCGTCAAAACGCACTATTACTTTCTCGATGGCAACAGGATTATTCCTGTCTGAGAATTCCCAGTATATCTCCGGACGCGGTTCGTTGGTGACGATGCTTTTCGCGCACCGGCATATAGACACCGCAAATACGGTGATAATAACAATGCGAATAAAATGTCTTGTGCTCATTGTCGCCATCCGCCGCCGCACGGTATCCAACACAATCATAACTCTGTTGTATATTCAACGCAATAAAAACACGATGCAATGAAACACAGTGTCCGAAACTGAGTGGGGAGTGGAATCAGAACTGATTGACAAGAAGAGGCTTGTTTTCGATCTGGTCGTTATTAAAATTCATGATCAGAACCATTTCGGTACGTTTTTTCTTTTCGAGGTTGACAATGACTTTGTCGCAAAGATAGCGGGTCAGGTACAGGCCCCTTCCGCCGGATGCGACAAGGTCTTCCTGACTCGGATTTATGCACTTGTTGAGTTGCGACAACACTTTTTCCCTGGTCAGTGTTCCGCTCGTGTCGGCAATCACGACAACCAGGCAGTCGTCGTCCGCGCCGTACTGGATATATACTTCCTCTGTAGACTTCAGCTCCACCTGGGAGCCTTTTTCGTAACCGTAGGCATGATAAATAGCGTTTGTGCCCATTTCGACAAGGCCGGTCTTGAGCCCGTACTGTTTTTCTTCGTCAAGCATGTCGCTGCAGAAATCCAGTATTTCACCTACCACAACTTTCAATTCAGAGGTATGGTTTACCTTGACTTTTTTAATTTCTGTTCCGGGTGCGAGGTAATTTTCAATTCCCATCAAGTTCTCGCCTGTGATGAGATTGTCTACAGTTCTGACAATCTCCGCCGGACTGTCCATCTTGCAAATAATATTATATACGCCCTTGTCGAGCGCCATTTTTATGTAATCATCGACATTGAATCCTGTGATCATTCCTGTCTTGACGTTGGGATCGAGTTTCTTTATCTCTTCGAGTGTTTCAAATCCATTCATGCCGGGCATGCTGATGTCGGAAAGAACGAAATCGAAAGGTTTTATCTCGCCGCTGATGCTTTTTCTGAAGATTTCGACAGCTTCCTCTCCCGAAGCCGCAAACTGCGATTCGTAGTTATCCTTCTTTGCGAAAACATCCTCGAAAAATGCGCGAACCGAACGCGAATCGTCGGCTACCAGAATGTGATACTTTTTCAATCCCATTTTTTCCTGTCTTTCAGAAAAGTCGATTGCCGTTTATATATCGCAACAGAAATTTTCGGGTCGGTATGCAATTAGAGTCCGGTTTTGAATATTATTTTACAGTAATAATCTTATCAAGCCTCGTGGCTTTCATGACTTTTCTAATGTCTTTATTTATGTTGGTCAGCGCGAAATCCCCGCCCTTCCTCGCTATCAGCGTTGCTATGTTGTTGAACATCCCAAGCGTCATGCTGTAAAGGGTTTCCACGTTGGTCAAATCCAGCACTATCTCCCTGGCACCTTCTTCTATCTCCTTGAGAATCTCTTCTTCGAGTTGTTTATAATTATCGAAGTGGATTTCCTCTTCCGGTGTGATATACACAACCGACCCCTCTTTTTTAACAGAAATATCCATTCCTCTTCATCCTCTCTGTGTTTGTACCACGTGTACTTTCATTCAAAACATAATAATCAAAATAATTCCTGCCGCCCGTCTCGCGTTCTCCGCCCGCGGCCACAGTATTCTGAACTATCAGCCCCCCCGCTTTCAAGTGTAATGCGCAGGAACCGGCCTTCCGCTCAAATAATAACCCCTTCGTTCCGCCATTTCTCCGTTGCCTTTTTACCGGCAACTTTCTCGGGGACAATCATTGTTATCGCCTTCTCGCAGACGTGCACTTCTATCGGCGTCTGCCCCATGACTTCGCCGTCCACGTGGTACCAGGCATTCGGTACTGTATCCAATGTAAGCCTTTTCGTCCTTACATGCGCCGCGCCGAACCTGTCGGTGAAACGATAGTAGTCCCGGCGCCCCATAATAAAATTCTTTATTAGCTGGATCACTCCTATTATCGTCCATCGCTGGAACACGCAAATGTCGAGAAAACCGTCCTTGATGCTGAACCGGGATTTGATGCCGAATATGCCCTCGAAACTTGTAGCGTTCCCGATTATCGTATTCAAAGATGAAAACGTCAGTTGCTTTTCGTCATCCATGACTATTTTCATCACCTGGAAACCTATGTTGGGAAGCTGCTTGAGCGCGGCGAGGACATACGAAAGGACACCGAAATACTTCTTTATCTTCGGGTTGACTTCGTTTGCGATTTTCGCCTCGAGGCCCACACCGAGCATCCATATAAAATACCTGTCGCCTACTTTGCCCGCGTCGATCTTCACCGGTATCCCTTCGATCAGCAGCTTGATGGCCTCGTCGAAATCAGCAGACATCTTCATTTCCGTCGTGCAGAAAATGTTTGTACTCCCGTTCGGTATCACGCCCATCGTGACGCCGGTATCGGCCATGCCGTTGACGACTTCGTTGACTGTGCCGTCGCCGCCGACAGCGACAACGGCGTAATAGCCGCCCCTCTGCGCAGCCTGCCGGGCCAGTTCGGCGGCGTGCATCGGGCGCTCGGTCACCCCGAACTCCACATCCGCCTCCGGGTCGTGCTTCTTGAAGTATTTCTCGATCTCGGCCTTCGAGAAATCGAGCCCTCGCCTGCCGGCTTTCCCATTCAGTATTACATAAAATTTCCGCTTTGCCATATAGCACCACGTCTGTATGTTGGATTTCCTGCAATATTATGTTTATGTCATTGTTCTGAGCAGGGATCGCGTAAATTATATAGTTACTTCATTGCGATTTCAATATACGAGCCGATTGCAAAATTATGTTCGTAGCGAGGCCGCAGCGGAATCAGAATGTTGCAAATGGCTCAAATGACTTCCGGCGCTGTTTATCCAACAGCAAAACGTGCGGCTATGCGCAGCATCGAAGCGAAATTCATAGCGATGTTGGAGTATGAAGCATTGGCCATTGCGCAGTAGCAGCGTCTCGCCCTGATGTATTTCCTGATTTGTGAGGCTTCCCTGCTGTCCCACACACGGTCGAACCGGTATCGATTGTCGCGCAGATTGCCCATGGGACTCGCGAGTGTGCAGCAAGGCCACACGTTCCCGCCCGGCGATATGTGCGCTGAGACTATTCCCGCGAAACAGGGAATGACCTGCTCGCTGCGTTTCATTATCTTCAGGCTCAGCCTGTAATATTCACGTCTGAAGCTGCCGATTGCCTGTGTGAAACGGTTGTTGTTGCCGGGCTGTCCGGCTTCTGACAGCAACGGCAACAGCTTTGTGTATTTGTCGAGTGGAGGTTCGAGGTCCAGCGTGTTGACGCGAAGTTCTTTGCGCTGCTGGGCGGGTTCAAAAATATGTGTGTCCGGTTCCATTGTACCCACATATTTAATCAGGTCCGGGATTCCGTCAATGTTATACCTTGATATTACAGTGTTTATTCCGAGGTGCAGGTTCGGCACATCGTTCAGTTCCCGCAACTCGAAAAAAGTCTCGCGCACATGTTCAAAACAGCCCTCAAGTCCTCTGTTGGCATCATGCGCCGCACCGATCCCATCGAGTGAAATATTTATTATGAATTTTATCCCGGGATTTTTTTTCACTGTGTCGCCCACGAATTTCAGAACTCGTTCCGTATACCAGCCATTTGTGGGAATTGTAATAGCGTCGGGTCGTATATATCGGGCCGCGGCGTCTATGATACCGCAGAGGTCTTTGCGCATGAACGGTTCGCCGCCTGTAAAAGTGATCCACCGCGGAACCCTTGAAAGCGATTCGAATATTTTTTCGTATTCACCGATCGTTAATTCTTCGCTTTTGCGTGTGTAAACCCGGCATGTCCTGCATCGCGCGTTGCATCTTCGGGTGACACTGACCGCAAGCGTCACAGGCAGCAGCGGCGGCATGCCCGTGTAGTAGAAGAGCCTGTAGCTCAATGACCTGACAGCGAGATCTACCATCATATTATAATATAAAGGATAACACACATATTTTTACATTATATGCAAAAGCGGCATCCCGCGATCAGGTTATGGATAATCACTTCAGGCGATGTAATCTTACCGGCAACGGGGCCAGGGACAATTGCCGCCTGCCGCGGCGGAACCGGAATTTTGCAATTGGCTCTTATGTGATATAAAATCTGTAGTCGTCTGTCGAAACGAATGTAATCCGAGCGATAGGATGAGGCCGTAAGCGATATCGAGACAGTCGAATGGAGGCAAGCGAGTTGGACATTAACGAAACAGAGAATACCGGATTCGGCGGAAGCGAAGAACCGGTCGGCGGGCCGGGTGCGGCGCCCGCCGCGAAAAGCGGCAAAGAAAAACCGGGAATGGTCGACGAAATAATCGAGTGGGTGAAATCTATTGTCATCGCGCTGATACTGGCGCTGATAATAAAGTCGTTTTTCATACAGGCATACATGATCCCGACAGGCTCGATGGAGCCGACGATAATACCGCGCGACAGGGTGTTCGGCAACAGATTCGTGTACAGGCTGCATGAGCCGAAGCACGGTGACATTATTGCTTTCAGGCCGCCGGATGTGGTCGCGGAAAGCGAACACGGTAAAATAACTTCGTTTCTCAAAAGAGTGGTGGCGGTCGGCGGTGATACGATTGCCGTAAAAGACGGGAAAGTGATTTTGAACGGAGTGCCGCTGGACGAGCCGTATATAAAAGCGCCGCCTCGCAGGGACTATCCGATGAGAAAGATTCCCAAGGGGTATCTTTTCATGATGGGAGACAACAGGAACAACAGTCTGGACAGCCGTATATGGGGTTTGCTGCCGGAGAAAAATATACAGGCAAAGGCCTTCTTCCGTTTCTGGCCACCGGGTAGAATCGGTATCCTCCGGTGATCATCGTTCAAGGATTTATTTTGGTAGTGTCCAAATTAAGTGAAAACTGTTTTTTGAAAAGTTTGATTGCAAAAAAAGTTAAGACACGGATTCCAGCGTCTTTTTTGTTGTTTTGTACGCTAACACCAATACCGTTTACTTAATGCTTTTTACGACAGGCGAGACGCCTGTCGTACTGCTGCGATGCTGTGAGATACAGTAGCACAGGCGTCCCGCCTGTGGCCGGGCGTGACCTTAAGTAAACAGTATTGACGCTAACACCCTTATTTATCACCGTTCACTGGAGAGTATTTAAATAAGGTGTTTGAAAATACCTGGAATGCAACGACTGTGTCGTTGCATCTGTGTGTAAGCATAACGATGGAACTGAAGAAATTTCAGACAGGCAATACCTGCCTCAACTATATCGAAACCGGCAGTGGCGCTCGGCTGCACTTCGGCCATGCAAACGGGTTCGGAGCCGGAACTTATCAATACATATTCAATCTTCTCGGCGATCGTTTCCACACATTCGGCTTGAACGCCTGTCATCTTTCGCGGTGCCGCTACGATTGTGGATTGAACAAACCGGAGATAAAAAACTGGTTCCAGCTTGTAGACGAACTGATAGAGTTCCTGGAAGTGGTGGTCAGGGAACCGGTAGTCGGAGTGGGCCATTCGATGGGCGGTGCCCTGGCGGCGATCGCATCGGTGAAGAGACCGGCGCTTTTCAGGAAGCTTATACTTCTGGACCCGGTATTTCTCGAACCGAAAACTATCGCGTTGATAAAAGTTGCGACATTGGCGGGACAGAAACACAGGTTCCCCCTCTCCGCCGGAGCCCGCAAACGGTGTAACGGATGGAAGTCGCGCGACGAGGCATTCGCGTATTTTCATGACAAGAAGTTGTTCAGAGGCTGGTCGGAAACGATGCTGCGCAGCTATATAGACTACGATCTGGCTGATGTTCCCGGCGGTGTGGAACTTTCCTGCCCACCGGAAATCGAGGCGGTGCTGTTCGAGTCGGTACCGACGGATATATGGAAATGGATAAAGAAGATAAAAACGCCGACACTTATCGTGAGAGGCGAGCACTCCGATGTCGTGACTGATAAATCATGGCGTTTGCTCAAGAAGATACGACCGGAAGCCGAGTTCGTTGAATTTAAGAATGTCGGTCACATGTTCCCGATGCAGAAACCTGAAAAAACTGCTGAAGCGATAATTGATTTTGCACAAAAGTGATTGTTACGACATCGCGGATTCCATGGCGCTTCAGCCGGTCGCCGTCAATACCTTCGATTCAACTCAATTCAAACACGTTTTTTACTGTATCAATTATTTCGTCGGTGTATGCTTCCGCGACGGTTTTGTCCCATGACTCGACCATGACGCGAATCAGCGGTTCGGTGCCCGAAGGGCGGACAACCACCCTGCCGCTTTCTCCAAGCCGGTTCTCGATTTCGCTGACTTTCGCGGAGATAACTTTGCTTTCATAGAATGATTCTTTGTCGGGCACACGGACATTTTTCAGGAACTGCGCCGAGCGTTCGAGCAGTGTCTGCTCGGAGAAAGGGCGACCGTCTTCTGTGACGATTTTGAGGACTTCGGCGGCAGTGAGAAGCCCGTCGCCGGTGGTCGAGCGGTCGAGAAAAATTATGTGGCCCGACTGCTCGCCGCCGAGTATATAGCCATTTCTTTTCATTTCCCTCAGGACATATTTGTCGCCCACAGGAGTGCGCAGCATTTTTCCGCCGAGTTTTGCTATCTCTTTTTCAAGCGACATGTTGCTCATTACGGTTGAGACGACGGTGTTGCCCTTGAGCCTCCCGTCTTTGATGAACTTGCGTCCGCACAGGAGCATGACCTGGTCGCCGTCGACGACTTCTCCCTTTTCGTTTACGAAAATCACCCTGTCGCCGTCGCCGTCGAACGCGAAACCGAGCGCCGCGCCGTGTTTGAGCACTTTCTTCTGTAGCGACCCGGGCCGGGTCGAGCCGCAATCGACATTTATTTTCTTTCCGTCTTCATCGCTGTGCATGAAAATCATTTCAGCGGAAACATTTTTAAAGATACGTTTTGCTGAGCGCGACGCGGCGCCATAGGCGCAATCGACAACAACAGGTTTGTCGAAATGGACACCTTCGAGCAGACCGCGCACAAAGTCGACATATTCTCCGGTGATATTAGATTTATTGATCGAATATCCGACACCGTCGCCGCCGACCGCGCGGCACGAGGCACCGCAATCACACATAAGCGACTCGATGCAGTCTTCGACGGATTGATCGAGCTTGTAGCCTTTCCCTGAAAAAACTTTTATGCCGTTGTCTTCGACGGGATTGTGAGAGGCGGAGATCATGAGCCCGCAATCACAATTGCGAATGTTTGTGAGATAGGCAAGTGCCGGGGTGGGGGCGATGCCGATGCGCCAGACATCCGCGCCGGTGGAGAGGATACCGGCGACGAGCGCGGCTTCGAGCATGTCGCCGGAAACACGTGTGTCTTTTGCCACCATCACGCGGCCCTCCGCGCCATTGCACAACTGGTGCGCCGTGCATTTTCCTATCAGCAGGGCCACTTCCGGCGTGAGTTCGCTGTTGGCTACTCCTCTTATGCCGTCCGTGCCGAAACATATCTTCTTGCGGGTTTTACCATTTCCCATTGATGCTATTCCTCTTTCTTCGAAATCACCAGTTTCACTTTATCCCGATTGAAGTCGAGCTGTGCGTTTTCGACACCCGGCGAGAGTTCCACATGCAATCGCACGTCGTGTGTGCCCTCTTTGAGTCCCAGCGCATCGACAACCGCGGATATCTGCGAGATATTTATCTGATTAACTTTGTTGTCAGGTCCCGTAATAGTCACTTTCATTTTTTTCGGAATTAATTGATACGTGCAGTTTTCGCACAGATTGAGTACTTTTATATTCACGAGGAAGGATAGTGTTATTTCCTGACCGGACCTGCATGAGAGAGTAACACGATCGACATTTGCGAATACATTTCTGGGTGTATCCAGCCTGAGCGGGAAGACGCCGCCCTCTTCGCAGCGCGAAAGGTCGAACTCTTCGGTCTCTATAGTTTTAATATCCCGTAGCGCGTCTTCGTTGCCGACGAGATTGACGACAGTCGGGTAGAAATCCGCCTCCGAGAACCCGCCTTTCCCGGACCCCTTTTTAAACCTGGGCGTAATGGGCACAACCTTGACGAATTCTTTTTTCACCGGAACAACGGCGGTAATCCTTTCAGGATCGATCTTCACAGTATCGTCGAGCGGAACGCCCTGGTCGTCGACCGCCGACAGGCGCACATTAACACGAAAAGTCTTTTGCTTTTCCGTCAGGTCGATATTCGCGACAACGAGATGGACAAGCGCCAGTTCGTCGGTCTGGCCGTAGATGACGACTTTTTCAGGAGTAAAGGTAACGTGGCCGAGCCGCATGCCTACCGGAAGAGAGCCGAAGAAGCCCAGTTTGACAGGCATTTCGATGCTGTTGAGCTTTTCGAGTTCGACCTGCACATTATGGTTTCGACGAACGAGCCGCGCGCCGGTGCTGTTGAAGACTTTGACCTGCACGCGGTGGATTCCCTCGCCCAGCCCGGCCAGGTCGACAGTGGCTTTCAGGGTTTCATTATTCACGTTATTGAGTGCTGCCGGTTCACCCTGAAGTCTTATTCTCAATACGTCTTCCCTGTCGACGAGCCGGAGCGAAATCGGCAGGTTCAGATATTGAATATTCACGGGATAATCCGCCCTGAAGCGGGGCTGATGTTCGGAATATATGAAGAGCCACAGCAATGTGGATATCACTATTGCGGAAACTTTGTAGCGCCAGTTGTTCAGTATCTTTTTTCTCAATCGTCACTCCCAATGGGCGAAGAAAATGTCGTTCCCTGCGGGAAGCAAATCGAATAAAGCAGTTCGCGCAGGGCATCGGGTTTGATGTCCTGGATGAGTTTCCCGTTGTGGGATAGAGAGATGCGGCCGGTCTCCTCGGAAACAGTGAGCGCGACGGCATCGGTCACTTCCGATATGCCGAGCGCGGCCCTGTGTCGCGAGCCTACATCCTGTGGCAGATTCGGATTCTCCGACAGAGGCAGGAAACAACCGGCGGCCATCACACGGTCGCCCCGCACCAGCACGGCCCCATCGTGAAGGAACGTGTGCGGGAAGAAGATTGTTTTCAGAAGTTCCGGCGTAAGCAGGGCGTCGAGTTTTGTACCCGAACGCGAATATTCATCGAGTTTCGATTCCTGTTCGAGCACAATCAGCGCACCCATTTTCACAATCGAAAGGTCCTCGAGCGTAAGCACGAGCGAATGAATAAGTTTTATTATCTGTTCCTTTTCGAGTCCGCCGAACCTGCGCTGCCACAGGCCGCGCTGGCCCATCTGTTCGAGGCCGCGGCGAAGTTCGGGCTGGAATATAATCGGAAGGATGATGATCGTGACCGCGCCGAGTCCCTTCAGGATGAAAAAAATCGTGTTGAGTTGCAGGACATAAGACGCCGCGGCGAAAAGGAACAGCAGCGCGAGTCCTCTTAAGATCGCCACGGCGCGCGTCCTCTGAAGGAACAGCAGAAGGTAGTATATGCCGAGGCTGATGATCGTGATCTCGATAACAGAGCGCACGCCGTCCCAGACGGTGAAGTTTTCAAAGAAACTTATGAGATTTGTAAAATCAATCATTTATTCCGTGCCAGTATCTTTTCCGCTTTTTTTATCTGCCTGCGAACATCCGCCGGGCTCGCCGCGCCGCGACCGCGTCTGCTTTTGACGCCTTTGGCGGGATCGAGAATTTTAAAAACATCTTCATCGAACTTATCCGACTCGGCCCGGAAATCTTTCAGTGTAAAATCATTGAAATTCCTGCGCCCGGCATCCGTCGCCCTCTTTACGAGCCGTCCCACCACATGATGCGTTTCCCTGAACGGCATCCCTTTTTTCACGAGATAATCGGTTATGTCCACGGCATTGAGAAAACCGTCCGCCGTAGATTCCGCGAGTCGCGCGGTATTGAACGCCGCGCCGCGCACGAGCAGCGCGTAGACTTCCAGCGATGTCAATATTGTTTTTGTCGCGTCGAACGCAGGCTCCTTGTCTTCCTGAAGGTCCCTGTTGTAAGTGAGCGGCAGCCCCTTGAGCGTTGTCAGCAGTGATACGAGCGCGCCGGTCACACGACCGTTCCTGCCCCTGATGAGTTCGGCAACATCCGGGTTCTTTTTCTGCGGCATGATGCTGCTGCCGG
The DNA here is from genome assembly GCA_024278215.1 of bacterium. Lineage (GTDB taxonomy): Bacteria > UBP15 > UBA6099 > UBA6099 > JAJRTR01 > JAJRTR01. The sequence goes on along the minus strand of JAJRTR010000011.1, from coordinate 61,748 downwards.
TGCAGAGCGAATCGGGGAAAGTCACGAAATCGAATTCCGTGCTCATCCAGATAATAAATTCCTCGCAACTCCTGCCCAGGTGTATCATCAGGATCGCGCAAGCCGAGAGATATTCGACGAGGAAGTCGCGGTCGGCGACTGCGTCCATACTGTTCTCGGCGATGGATTTGAAGCCGAGTTCGCGCGCGACAATTCCCGGGTCCGTCTTCAGGGCCGAGCCTGCCAGCGCACACGCGCCCAGCGGCAGGGTGTCCATCCGCACCGCGCAATCGGCGAACCTGCCGGCGTCACGCTCCAGCATCCAGAAATACGCCATCAGGTGATGACCCAGCGGCACAGCCTGCGCCCTCTGCAAATGCGTGTATCCGGGCATCACCGTCGACTCGTGGCGCCGCGCCTGCTCGACAAGCGCCGCCTGCACATCCCTCACACCGCCGATTATTTTTTCCACAGCGTGTTTTATATACATCTTCAGGTCGGTGACAACCTGGTCGTTGCGGCTGCGGGCGGTGTGGAGCTTGCCCGCGGCCGGGCCCGCAATCTGCGCGAGCCTCGACTCGATGTTCATGTGCACATCCTCGAGTGCGGGCGAGAACACGAACTCGCCGCTGTCGATGTCGGCCCGGATCGTGTCGAGTCCTTTCAGAATCGACTTCAGTTCCGTCTTGTTTATCAGGCCGCACTCGCACAGCATCGTCGCGTGCGCTTTAGACTGCATTATGTCGAAGAGAGCGAGTTCACAGTCGAAATGCACCGATGCCGAGAAGGCCTCCACGGCGCGGTTTGTCGATTCCTCGAAGCGACCGCCCCATAGTTTTGTTGATTCGCCGGTTTTTCTGTTGTCCGTCTTTTTTTTCGACATCCCTGTTCCTTTTCAAGTTCTGTGCGAATGTTCGGCACTTGAAAAAACGCAACAAATATCCCGCACAGAATTCCAGTACTAATAATATCAATGTCAGGGTAAAGAATATTTCTGAAGAAATGAAATTTATGTTTTTTTATTCGCTTTTGTCGCTTTCGACCGCCAACGCATCCAGAGGAAAAATATCCGTATGTGCTTTGTGAATGGCTCGGAGTATTCTTCCGGAAGCTCCGACATCGTCTTCCGCCTCCTCATGTTCCGCGTGCTCGATTGTTCCATAGAGTCAGACCGGGCTCCCTCTTTTTTAGCCTCTATCATGAGGGGGTATGCGCCACGCTGCCGTACAGCACCAGCCTGCGGAACCGACCGCCATACAAGTCAAAGAGACACTCCTTAAGGTGTTGAAGAAGTTCGGCATGACTGAAATTTGACCTTTTGTTCCGGATCGTGTCGCCATAAATTCTACTACTGTCACGTCAGGCATGTAATGTCGCACGAACGTGCAGGGTGACCCCGCTCTACACTTTTACAGTTTTTACGCTACCCCATCTTACATCTTTTCTTTGTTGACATGGCACTACCTTTTATAAAATCGCACAAGTTCTATAAGAAATATGTTCAAGCAACAGAAAACTCCCGGCGCTCGAAGCTGCTTACGCCGATTACAATGCGCCTGTGAACGATTATTTTCTCTTCTTTCCGCGCACCACGGCGTCTACTTTATGAGGCAGTCCCCAGATAGAAATGAAGCCTTTCGCTGCGGTGTGGTCGAACTCATCGCCCCTGTCGTAGGTCGCCAGCCCGTGGCTGTAGAGAGCCTGCGGGGATTTCCGGCCTACGACGACAGCATTGCCTTTAAACAATTTCATCCGCACTTTGCCGTTCACTTTTTCCTGTGAGGCGTCGATAAAAGCGTCGAGATATTCGCGAAGTTCGGAGAACCAGAGTCCGTCATAGATCAGTTCCGAGTATCTTTCTTCGATGAGCCTTTTGTAGTGTGCGGCGTCGCGAGTAAGAACGAGTGATTCGAGATCGGAGTGCGCCCTGAGAATGACGGCGGCCGCGGGCGCTTCGTAAGTTTCCCTGCTTTTTATGCCGACAAGCCTGTTTTCCACCATGTCGGTCAGTCCTATACCGTGTCTGGCGGCGACGTCGTTCAGTTTACTGATTATTGTGAACAGTTTCATGCGGCGACCGTCAAGCGCCACGGGAACACCGAGTTTGAATGTCAACACGATATATTCAGGTTCGTCGGGCGTTTTATGTAGCGGCGTCACCCATGTGTGAGCGTCTTCGGGCGGCTCGGCCCACGGGTCTTCGAGAATGCCGCATTCCGTGCTTTTGCCCCATACGGCGAGGTCGATGCTGTAAGGGTTTTCGGCCGTCACGGGAATGGGGATATTATGCTTTTTCGCGTACTCGATTTCTTCGTCGCGCGTCATTCCCCACTCGCGGGCGAAGGCTATTGTCTCGAGTTCGGGCGCGAGCGCCATTGCCGACACTTCGAAACGTACTTGGTCGTTTCCTTTGCCGGTCGAGCCGTGGGCGATGTATTTCGCGCCTTCTTTGCGTGCTACATCGACCATTATCTCGACAATGCACGGCCTGTTCAGCGATGTCGAATGCACATATCTTCCCTCATACATGGCGTTAGCTTTGATAGCTTTCGAGAGATATTCGTTGCAGAACTTGTCTTTAGCGTCCACGACCAGGCTCTTCACCGCGCCGAGCCTGTCCGCTTTTTTCTTGATGGCCGCAAGCTCCGCGCCCTGCCCGATGTCCACTGTAAGCGCGATAACATCCAGCCCTTTTTCCTCCTGCAGCCACCTGACTCCGACAGATGTGTCGACTCCGCCTGAATATGCCAGAACAACTTTGTCTTTTTTCATGGTATTGCTGCTCCTTCTCTGATTATGTTAATATCTACTTGATCAGTACCTAACCCGGCGTAGCCGGAACCAAACAGGCCGCATTTTCGTGCCCAAACAAATGCGGTTTGAGCACGGCACACGCACGGTCTACGGTTTGAGCACGGCACACAGAGTTTCATCGTTTCCAAGGTTTACCTTGGAAACGCCTGTTACTGGAAGCTCCAGCTTTCCCCGATCTCTTTTCAGCATTTCTTTACCATCCTGCGTAGCATTTCAGTCGTAAGATACTAAAAAAGAAAACCGGGATATTTAAATGAGCCAATTGCAAAATTCTGATTCGGCTGCGGTCGGCTGCAATTGTTAACAGCTTCGTTGTCGGCGCAAAATCTTCCTCGACGTACTCTACAAGTACGTCTGCGGGGATTTTGCACCTCCGCCTTGCTTTAGACCAATTTCGCTCGACCTCACTTCCAACATAATTTTGCAACTGGCTCAAATAGACTTCCGCTTTCGCGGGAGTGGCGTTTTATTGACGAAGTCAACCGCCCTTTTTATGTTTGAGGCAGAGCCCGATTAGTTCGGACGCGCTCTTTGTCTTCAGGTCTTCAGTGCCGAGCGCTTTCATCATGGCGCGTATCTCGGAAGCGGTGTAGCCAAGCGCCTGGAGCCCCTGCACCGCCGCTTCGGCCTCTCCGCCGGCAGTCTCAGGCAACGTCACATAACTTTTGCTTCCACCGTATAGTTTGCCGACTTTGTCCTTCAATTCGAGTATCACCCTTTTTGCGGTTTTCGGCCCGACACCCGGCACAGTCGTCAGTACGGCGACATCTCCGCCCGCTATGGCGTCGGTCAGCCGTTCGCGCGGCATCGACAGCAATTTCACCGCGGCCTTGGGGCCTATCCCCGACACTGAGATAAGAAGCTCGAACACGGCTCTGTCGTCGGGTGTCGCAAATCCATACAAGCTCATTTTGTCGTCGCCCGGAATCAATAATGTGTGGATTGTAACATCCTTCGCGTAGAGTTCGAGCGATGCCGCAAGCGACGTGGGGATATAGACGAGATAGCCGACGCCCCCGACATCCACTACCGTGCTGTTCTCCGACACTTCTGTTATATCGCCCCTGACGAAAGATATCATTTTCAGCGTTTCCGTTTCCTTTTATATACCAGCTGTTCGGAGCCGGTGAGACTCATGAACTTGATGGAGTTCAAATGGCAGATGGCGGCGGCAAGCGCGTCGGCGACATGGTCGGGTTTCGGTATCTCCGGCAGGTTCAGGATCATTTTTGTCATGTACTGCACCTGTGATTTATCCGCGCGGCCTTTGCCCACCAGCGCTTTCTTTATCTGCGGCGGTGTGTACTCGAAGACCGGTATGCCGCGAATGCCCGCCGAAAGGATGAAGACCCCGCGTGCGTGTCCCACCTGGAACGCGCTCTTCGCGTTTTTCGCAAAGAATATCGATTCGATTGCGCACGCCTCGGGCTGATACTCGTCGAGCGCGTCCTCTAACTCGCCGTATATGCTCATGAGCCTTTCCGGGAAAGATGTTGAAGGTTGCGTGGTGATACATTTCGATCCGACCAGCGTGATGCCGCCGCCGTCCTGTTCGACAATTCCGATTCCCGAGTTGGCAAGTCCGGGATCAACTCCTATTATTCGCACTTAAAATCTCCGAACTGATATGATGTCATTCGGCGGCAAGTTTCTCAAGTATTTCGTCGGATATGTCGAAATTCGAGTAGACGTTCTGCACGTCGTCGAGCTCTTCGAGCAGTCCGATGAGTTTGAGCACCGAGCCGACCTTTTTTTCATCCACCTCGACTGTTGTCTGCGGCTCCATCGACAGCTCTGCCGTATCTATAGTATATCCGGCGTCCGCTATCGCTTTTTTCAGGTTCTCAAAATCCTGGGGACTGCATGTTATCCTGTAGAAACCGCCGTCCTCGACGACTTCTTCAGCTCCCGCCTCGATGCCTACTTCCATGATGTCGTCCTCGTCGATACCCTCCGACGGCACCAGCACAAGGCCAACTCTGTCGAACATCCACTGCACGCAATTCGATTCGCCGAGTGTGCCGCCGTGCCGCGAAAGCACATAGCGGATGTCGGCGGTTGTGCGGTTCTTGTTATCCGTCACAGTCTCGACGACAAACGCAATGCCGCCGGGTCCGTAGCCCTCGTAAGTCAACTCGATATAGTCCGCGCCCTCGATCTCGCCCGTGCCGCGTTTGATGGCGTTCTGGATTGTGTCCTTGGGCATGTTGATGGACTTGGCCTTATCGAGAACAGACCTCAATTGTGCGTTCTGTTCGGGATCGCCTCCGCCTTCTTTCGCAGCCTGGGTTATAACACGGATCAGTTTGGAAAACTCTTTCCCGCGTTTCTGGTCGGCCGCGCCTTTCTTGCGTTTGATCGTACTCCATTTCGAATGGCCGGACATGTCCTGCACCTCCACCGCTGCCGCCTTATATCGGCATGTCTTCTTCAGTTCTTCCTGTAGGTTTCTTCACATCTTAACAATTATATCCTTAATTCTTAAGTATTTGATCTCCAGTTTCAAGATTATTTCTACTCACGCGGCTTGCATTCCAACGATTTTTTCATCATGACCGAAATAATCCTGCTTGAAATCAACAGTGCGTTCCACATGGCAATGCGGGAATCCATCACCGCCCGGTTTTATGCTCCGTCTTCATTTCCTTTGACAGTTTTTCGTCTGCTGGGGTAAGATAACGTCAACATACGCCATTCAATAAATGAGGAAATGCTTAATGATGAAGTTATCGAATAATGCAATTGTCCTGCTTGCCGCGCTGGCCCTGTGCTGTTTGTGGGCGCAGCCGGTGCGTAGCGAGAATGTCGAATGGCCCGCGACGATGAACCCGATCGCGGATGTCGTCATTGTGGGTATCGATTCCGATACGCTCTACTACATCGGCAGAAATCCAATGGCGAATTATGCTTACACGGGCAATTTCCCGATTCCGCGCGTATGGTATTCGAAAGTGATAAACGTACTGCGCGAGGCGAAGGCGCACACAATCGCCGTGGACCTTCTGCTGACGGCCAGGGTGCCTCCCACCACTGAAGATATTACCGTGGCGAAAACAGTCGCGGCCGGCCCGCCACCGATTGTTTTCGGCTTCGAGATGATACCGAGACCACAAAAAGACAAGCAGGCGATAAACCTCAGGCAGTTCACTTTTCCCAATATCACGACCACCTCGACACTCGCTCCGAAAGCAGCCGCTCTCGCATTGCCCTATGCGGAACTCGTCGGCTCGGGCGCGCGCATCGGCTGCATGAAGATACTCACCGACACCGACGGCATCGTGCGGCGCGGGCTTCTGCTCACGAAATACGACCGCTATGTGCTGCCCTCGTTCCCGATGCAGATTTTCATGAAAGCCGCGGGCGTCTCTCCCGGCGAGATCACTGTTTCCGGATACGGAGCGCGCTATATGAAGATTCGCGGACTCCAGATAAAACTCGCCGCCGGGGATTCGCTGCCGCTCGTGCTTCCTCCGCAGAGAAAAGTGTTCAAACACTATTCTTTTCTCGACGTCGTCTATGTGGAGGACTCGTTCAAGACCGGGAAGATGGAAGAACACAGGAAAAGGATGCGTGAGTATTTCGAAGGAAAGATAGTGCTCATCGGGCCAACAGATAACTCACTGAACGATCTACACAAAACATACCGAGGCAGCGGATATACAGGCGTGGAAATCCAGGCGGCAACACTCAACCAGTTGCTGAACCTCTGGGCCGGTGCGCGCGGCATCGGAGGCCACCGTACATTTTCCCCGGAAAAAGAACTCTCCCCCCTGTCCGGACAGGAAGCGGTCAATGACGCACTCGATGAAATGAACAAGATAACAATCGAGAAACAATAAATCCGGCATCTGACTTTCTATTTTTCACCCGCATCTGTTAAATATGCGTGCTATCTGTATTTTGCAGTGTTCATACCACAAAGTTTAAACCGATCAACCAATAGTTGTTTGTATTTTCATGTACCCTGAATAAAATGTAATCGAGCGGTACGCTGCGATTTTGCAAGCCGCTTTTTGTTGTGATCGAATCGATCTGAAACACGAGAACGGAACAAACGGCAATGAATATTCAACCCGCTTGCAGAGCGACTGCTATAGGCAGCTTCCCTTATAAAACACCTGGAGAAGCACTCGAAGATATCTTCAGGTGCCTCGTGGATATACCCGTGTGGCCGCAGCTTCCGGCGCGCGCTTTTGTCGAAGGGATGTGCCCGCAGTACAGCGAGGGAATCCCGGCAGTGAAAGTGGATACGAAAAATGAGAAGATCAGTTCCGACACCGGCGACGCGCTGCCGGGGGTGATGGAAAAGTTCTACGAAACTTATATGTCTGAAGCGCTCGAACCGTTCGACATATCCGAAGATTACGCGCCGGGATTTTATGAATTCATTAGACAATATAAGGAAAAGGGAACAGATTATTTTGCTGTTAAAGGACATGTCACAGGTCCCATAACTTTCGGTCTTACCGTGTGCGACCAGAACGGCAGGGCGTCATACTACGACGATATGCTCAAGGATGGAGTCGTCAAGGGGCTCGGACGCAAGGCGCGGCGTCAGGCTCAGCTCCTGAAGCGACTTAACCCGGAAGTTATTATTTTCATCGACGAGCCCTACTTGCAGAGTTTCGGTTCGGCTACTGTGCCGCTGCTGTACGACGATGTCGTGAAAAGCCTCGATGAAGTTATCGCCGATATTCACGCCGCCGGCGCTTCCGCCGGTATCCATTGCTGCGGGAACACGGACTGGTCGCTGATCGCGTCCACGAATGTCGACATAATAAATTTCGACGCTTTCGAATATGCTGAATCGCTGTCTCTTTATGCAAAGCAGATATTCGATTATCTCGAACGCGGCGGCCTGCTGGCCTGGGGTGTTGTGCCCAGCACCGTTGCGATAGATTCGCAGGACATAAACAAACTGACCGGCATTTTCAAGGATGGAGTCAGACTGCTTGAAAAGAAGGGCATAAAAGAGAATGTGATTCTCGAGCAGGCGCTTATCACACCAACCTGCGGGGCCGGCTCGCTGACACCCGGACAGGCGGTTAAGATGCTGGACCTGACGGCGCGGCTTTCAAGGGTGTTGAGAGGCAACAAAGAAAAGACGTAAGATGGGGTAGCCCGCATATTTCACAAGTGCGGGCCGAAAATCCTTTGCGCGTCGGGAATACACAATCTCCGTGTTGGAATCGCATTTGAAGAATCAGAGGAAGTCTTTTATGTCGCCGGGACTTACGCTGTTCAGCCAGTCTTTGAACTCGTCGTTATCTATCTCGTCCAGATCACTCTCTCGCGGCGCGAAGACCACGAACACCGTAGACCGCTCCCTGTCCATTTCCGCCCAGCCATGCACTGGGAAGAATGAGCCGAGCATCTCGAAAAATTCATCCGGGGGGTCTGCAATCAGTTCCTGGAGACCGTCGACTTCCCGAAAAAACTCCTTCATCTTGACGAGTTCTCCACTCTCGGATTTATAAAAAACTATTTTAAAGCTTCTCAATATCTTTCTCCCTTACAAATCACTATTCTTCACTTTTTTTTCTCGCCGAGCCTGTTGGGGTCCGCGAATATAGAGTTGTAAACCTGCCCGAAATACTTGTTCTCTCCCGACAGGTAATCCACTATTACGCCATCCTTGTTTATGAAAAAAGCCATCGGCACATAGCGTACTCCGTACATTTCCGACACATTCTGTTCGTCGTTGAGCGTGATAAAAGTAAACATATTTTTCTTTATCAGGGATTTCAGCTTTTTTAGTCCGCTCTCGCCCTTGACAGTTGTCACGGCGAGAACCTCGAAATTGTCTTTCAGCCTGTGAGTCAGGTAGAAACTCTGGACCAGCGGCAACTCTTTCAGACAGTGCGGGCAGGTCGTGCTCCAGAAGATAAGTATGACATTCTTCTCACCCCTGTAATCAGACAGCGCGTGCATACGTCCATAGGTGTCCGGCAGAGTAAAATCCGGAGCGGTTTTTCCCAGCAGTCCGTGAGCGGTCTTGCTCCGGCGGTTTTCCGGCGGGTACGGTATGAAATCGACAAACGGTATTTCACGGCCTTCGGTCACATAATCAAGGAAGTCCTCGAACGTCAGTCTTCGGTTGGGTTCTGTAACAGTATTCAAAGAAGCAGCCTTCATGATACCTCTTTCGTCAAAAACATAGAACGTGGGAAAGACCCTGTTTTCAAACTTTCGCGCGGCCTTTGCGCGAGAGTCGAACAGCAACTCGAAATCAAGCCCGTTCTGTTTCATGAAGTTTACCGCAACCGCCTTCTCAGCATCGTTTTTTCCCCGCGTGATTGCAAAAACGGTATATTTATTATGTTTCTTCTTGACAAGAATTTCTTTGAGCGCTTTCATCTGCTTCGTGTCTTCCTCCTTATTCGGCACAAAAAAAGCGAGGATAAAAGGTTTACCGTAATCTCCAAGATTCACCTCTTCGCCGCTCGCGCTTTCCACGACAAGCTTGCCCACACTCTGGCCCGGAATTATCTCCGCCCACGCCGTATGTGCAATCGTAAGCAAAGCCACAATTATTATTGCCGCAAGAATCTGTTCTTTTACATTTCTCATTTTCCGCTCCTTAATTTTCTCATTTTCCCGCTTTATTATCAACTGTGTTTTTGTCTTCAACCTTTCACTTATAATAAGGAAAAATATAATCTTTCCCGGATTATCCATTTGAGGAAATCGCGATAGCGCCGAATTCCAAACGAATATAGTCGCCTTTGTAGTACTTTTAACGGAAACAACTTTAATAATCAAGTAAAACTGTTAGAATCCTTACAGAGGAATTCGTTTCTGAAGTGCGATTCAGGGACAAAATCGCATTGCTGAAAAAAGGAATTGATTGTCAAAGGAACAATGGTGAATAACGGGATGAAAAGGCCGCGCGTTATATGGTTCAATATAGATGGTTTGCGTCCCGATATTTTCTATAATCTGCTCGATTCCGGCCGGCTTGAGGGGTTCAGCAGGCTTTTCTCCGAAGCGAGACGCGCCGATAAATGTGTCAGCATCTTTCCCACTTCGACGATTCCCTGCCAGGCGTCGCTTATCACGGGGGCCATGCCCGCCGGCAATCTCATCTTTGCCGACGCATGGTTCGACCGCTACGGCAAATTTCCTCTGTTTCGCGACTACAGAGCTCCTAAAGACGGATTGCATCTCTTCGGCTACAGGCCGTATGGCCTGCCTACCGTGATTCTCCCGAACAGGGACGATCACCCACTCGGCGAGGCCGATCTCAGTGGTTCCACACAAACTCTCTTCGATTCGCTGAAGGCAAGAAATGTGCGTACTGCCTGTGTTTTTAATCCTTTCAGCCGCAGTGTCAACGAGTGGGTGCGGCCTGCTCGCTCGGACCTCATAAAATATAAACTCTGCCAAACCAACAAGCTGCCATTCTCCGTTTTAGACAAGGCTGTTTTGAAAAAAATTCTCTATCTCATAGAAGATGAAGAACATCTCCAGCGAGTGATTCTCTTTAATCTACCGGGTTGCGACGGCCATTCACATCTGCACGGCCCGGCATCACAGGCCGGCTATTTAACTAATACGCTGGATAATATCCTGTCGAATATTATCAACGCGATAGATAAGCGCCATGGCGAAAAAGAGTGCTTTTTTGTACTGACATCTTCATACGCCCAGACGGCTGTTTCCGCCATGGACAATAGGAGAATTACCGAAAACAGGCTCAAATCCATTTTCGATTCTTTCGGCTGCATTTGCTACAATCCCGCCGAACACAAAAAAGTAAAAAAAACTTCCGCTGTCATTCTCGCGCACGGCAATTGCGCCAACATTTATATAAGAAACCGCAGTACGGAACGCTGGTATGATCCACCGCGTTTGCGCGAAGACCTTGTGGACATTGCGGAAAAACTCATGGAACTCAGCAAAAGACAGAGAGGGCCACTGCCGCCGGGCTGGCTGGACCTCATTCTCATAAATGACTATGCAAACAGTACCTACAATGTGATGAAAGACGGCGAACTTTATGGAAGAAAGGAATTCTTCTCGCTTCAGGTCAACCGGGAAAAATATCCCGGCGCTTCCGGCCGGATCGCCAATCTGCGCAGCAAGCGTTCCTCAGACCTGATACTTCTCTCGAATTGTGACGAAGGATTCCATTTCTCCGATTTCAAATATAAAGGGCAACACGGGGGGCTTCACCGGGAAGACTCTCTTACAACACTCATGTTCGCCGGGCCCGGTATCAGGGAGGGCACTCTGCCGGGCATGTCCAGCATCATAGATGTCGTTCCCACAATCGCCGCCATCTACGACCTGCCCGTACTCGGCAGTGAAGGCCGCATCCTGCCACTCTTCAGTTCATAACTCGATGAAAGAGATCCCTTTTCAGGATTTTTTTTGAGAAATCCGGATTCCCCACACAATTCAGCGAAGAACCGTATAATTCACTTTTTCCTTGCTGCAAGGTACTTGACGAATTCGATGCCTGCGCCGAACCAGTAGCGTATTTCACCGGGTGAGCGCAGCCGGGCGAGGCGGCGGAGGATGTAGCCGGGGTCGAGATAGAAGGAGCGCAACATTCGGGTCTGGAGTTCGAGCAGGCGAGTGGGCGATATTGTTTTTGTGCGTGTGATGGGTTTTCCGTGAAACGACTGGCCGCAGGCGTGCCAGGGCAGGCTGTTTTCGAGAAGCCCTTCTTCTTTCATCAGCCTTTCGAGCTGTGTGCCCGGATAGGGTGTCGCGATGGCGACGGATACCAGGTCCGGTCTTATTTCCCGCACAAGTTTTCCCGTCATTTCGATGTCCGATTCTGTTTCTTCCGGATGATTGCCCACCATGAGAAACGCGCATGTGAGCATCCCCGCTTTCGAGGCCGCCGCAAATGCCGTTTTTATCTGCTCGATGGTGATTCCCTTTTTTATGAGTTTTAAAATCTCCGGACTGCCGGTTTCGACGCCGAAGGCGATTTTGAGACAACCCGACTGTGCCATAGCGTGTATCATTTCTTCATCGACCCGGTCAACGCGGGTGTCGCAGTCCCATGTGACGCCGAGCGCGGCGATACGCTCGCAGAATTCCATTACGTCGCCGCGCCGGTATGTGAAAGTGTCGTTGTCGATAGTGAAATGAGTGAAGCCGAAGCGCGCGATGCAGTCCTCGACTTCCGCCATGACGTGATCGACGCTGCGCGAGCGTACCCTGCGACCGAAAACATGCTCCGAGCAGCAGAAGATGCATTTGCCGGGGCAGCCGCGCGCTGTGAACAACTGGGTCGCGCCGCCCCTGCCGCCCGGCACACCCGGTGTGGAGACGCCACGATATTTTTTAAGGTCGAGCAGTTCGCGAGCCGGGAACGGCAATTCGTCGAGGTTCATCGGCGTCATTCTCGAACCGGCGCTGCCGACAAGTTCGCCGTCTTCATTGCGTATAACAGCCGAGGGCAGGGCGTCGGCACCGAGCATGCCGTCTTCGGCGGTCCTGCATATATCGACGAAAACCTTCTCGCCTTCTCCCATCACGGCCACATCGAATTGCGGGTATCGCTCCAGCGTTTCTATGGGGAGAATGGAAGTGTGCGGGCCGCCGACAACATTTATCACATCCGGCGCGGCCTGCTTCGCTGTTGCGGCCATTTCGGCGGCGAAGTCTATAGACGGCGTCATTGCGGTGTAGCCGATCAGCGATGGATTCTTTGCGCGGACAGTGTCGCCGAAGGCTTTGTGCGAGTATGGGAAAATTTCATAATCTATTATGGAAGGTTTGAAACCGGCCGCGGCGGCGCAGGCGGCGAGCAGGCACAGATTTACCGGGTGCTGGAAAGCGTGTGCGTGTTCCGCGCCCATTATCGTGGGAGGCCTTACGAGCAGAATGTTCATGAGCCGGCGCTTTCTTTTGTTCTGCGCAGGGGCGGCAGTCTATTTGCCCGATGCCGCGCCTGGTTCGCCATCAGCCGGCGCGGCGGCTGGCGGTTCCGCAGTTTCCTGTTCGGTTTGCGCTTCGAGCGCTTCGAGTGTTTTTTCGAGATTGTTGAGATTGTCGCCGAAGCCCTGCCAGTCGAGTTGTCGAAGGCTCTGTTTCGCGGCATCGAGATATTCCCTGCTGCGCTTCACGAGTTCAGCATCGGATCTATTCGCCGTTCCGGGCGTCGCGGCGGCGGACTTAACTTCCTCTTCTTTTTCGAGTCTTTCGACCTCACTTGTGTATTCGCCGATGAGTTCCTCGAGGGCGAGTTCGAGCGTTTGTTCCATCACGACCCTGCTGCCTGTGGACACGATCACTCGTTTAAGTTCGGGTATCTCGCCCTTATCAGATTTAAGGAACACAGGCTCGACATACAGCAGCGAATCGCTGATAGGAATCACCAGCATGTTGCCGCGGATTATCTGCGAACCCTTCTGGCTCCAGAGCGTAAATTGTCTCGATATTTCCGGGTCCTGGTCGATCCGCGCTTCAACCTGGAACGGCCCGAAGATCAGTTTCTTTTTCGGGAATTTGTAGACCATCAGGCGACCGTAGTTGTCGCCGTCGTTGCGCGCGCACATCCAGGCTGAAAGGTTGTCCTTGTTCTTTGGAGTGAAGGGCAGCATGAGGATAAACTCCTCTCTCTTTTCGCCCGGCAGTCTCATGATCGTATAGTATGGCGACATCTCCTGCTCGGCCTGGTAGAAGAGCTCGCGCGGATAAGTCCAGAGGTCTTCCTTGTTGTAGAAAATCTGTGGTTCCATCATCTGGTATACAGTGTAGACGTCGGTCTGCACCCTGAAGAGGTCATCCGGGTATCGCACATGGCTTCGGAACGCTTCGGGCATCTCGGAGCGCGGCTTGAAAAGAGTGGGAAACATTTTCGCATAAGTTTTTATAATCGGGTCGTCCTCATCGTAGATATAGAAATCGACCGAACCGTCGTAGGCGTCGATAATTACTTTAACCGAGTTGCGGATATAGTTGAAACCGGAACCGTTGCCGCCGAGAGGGTAATGTTCTGAATAAGGATAAGCAGAAGTGAGCGTGTAGGCGTCGATCATCCACTTGAGTTTCCCATCGGCCACGACAATGTATGGGTCGCTGTCATAAGCGAGCAGCGGCATAATGCGTTCCGCGCGCGAGCTGCGCCCCGCGCCGGGGGTTATCCGCCTGTTTATCATTATCCTGCTGTCTGTCGTGATGTCTGTGTTGAGCAGGATAGCAAGCGACGAGAATTTCAGCGCGAACGCCGCCTTTTTAAATAAGGAATCCAGCTTGACGCCGCCCTTGCCTGTGTAGTCGGCGAAAACATTCTGCTCGCCCTGCGGATAGTCGAATTCGTCCGATTTTGTTCTGGTAAAAACATAATCATTGGAAAGTTCGCCGTAATAAATCTGCGGCCTGTCGACTTTTATGTTTGTGTCGAACACAGGCGGAATGTCCTTGATAAAAAACTCGGGCATGCCCTCGCGTGTAAATTTGTTGACAGGCGACATCACCAAACCGTAGCCGTGTGTGAAAGAGAGGTGTTCGTTGATCCAGATTTTGCTCGGAAGCTGCGCATAGGACAACTCGCGCGGCGACAGCATCACCTGGCGATATTCGCCGTTGATATAGTAGCGGTCGATGTCCACGCTCGCGAAGCTGTAGTAGGTGCGTATTTCCTGGAGTTGCTGGAATGTCAGCAACAGGGGGCGCGTGTCCCACAGCCGTACATTTTTAATAGTCAGTTCGTTGTTCTCGATGTCGTCGGGAGTGAGTTTTTCATCGACTTCGAACTGTTTCACCGTGACATTGTTGAGATCATAAGCCGCGCGTGTGTAGTCGATCTGCCGCTTGATGTAGGGCGTTTCCATCGAGATTTCGTTGGGCTCGACACGCAGGCGCTGTATCAGCTCGGGATATGCGGCGCCCAGCCCCGCGGCAAGCACGAAAAACAACAGCGCACCCACAGGCACTTTCCACGTTCTGAAGAATGCGTTGGCGAGAAAAATCACCGCGATCACGAGACACAGAAGATACAGAATGTTCAACACAGGCAGCCGCACTATAACATCCGTGTAGCCCGCTCCTGTGACAAAACCACGCGACGACACCAGCAGGCTGTAGGCCGTCAGCCTGTAGCCGACCGCCTTGAGCACAAATGCCGCCGCCGCGAGAACCGAAAGATGCGAAATCAATGTCGCACGGTAATGTATTCCATTCTCTGTGATTATCAGGCCGCGCTTTGTGACATAGACGGAGAATGAGATTGCGATACTGAAGATCAATCCCATAAGGACCCATCGGTAGGCGCTCTGAAGAAATGAAAGATGGAATACAAAGAATGAAATGTCGAGTCCGAACACAGGATCGTTCGCGCCGAATTTGACGGCATTCATAAACTTGAGAAAAGCGGACCAGTTGCTTGACGCGTCGAGTCCTATTATGAGTGCGAAGAAGGCTGCCGTGCCGAGAAAAATGAACTTTGAATTTGCGCCCAGCGTCTCAAGTCCGGGCAGTTCGATGGCATTGTCGCCGGTTTTGATATAACCCACCTTGCTCAGGTGGTCGGCGATAATGAAGTTGGCATACAGCACAACAAAGAATACGGAGCCGACAAGTAATCCCAGAATTATCTTTGTCTGTATAATGGACAGGAAGACGGAATTATAGCCCAGGTTGTCGAACCACAGGTAATCCGTCCATATACCGATGAGCCATGTGCCGACCATGAAAGCGCCGATGATAAGCGACACGATAATAGGAATAAATGTATTTTTTCTCATAAATGTATCCTCATTTAATTATAAAATCCTGCGCCTCGTCCGGGCCTTCGCCCTGAAGAGGTGACACCACCCTGTACTTTGCGTCGATATAATACCGGCTTGCTGATCCAGTTTAGTTCAGGGACATATCAGAGTCAAATTTCCGCGAAGGGTCCGCAAATCGAAATTGCGCGAACAAGTTTCCTGCTGTGAATAATCTGATACAATTGAGCAGAAGCTTACCGTTGCAGATAACAAAGTGATTTTCCCCGGGATCAGCTGAGAAGAAAAAATACGCATACAAAGGAAGTGGGCCGAATATGGAATATAAGACAATACGTATCGAAGAAAAAGCCGATGGAGTAGTGATGATCGTCCTCGACAGGCCGGAGGCGAGAAACGCACTGTCGATAATGATGCGCAGGGAGATTTCCGACGCACTTGGCGAACTCAGGGATAATGCGGACGCGAAAGCTGTCATATTCTCAGGCGAGGGAAAGGTGTTCTGCGCGGGTTTCGACCTTACAGAGTTCGGGCGGACCGACCGCCGCGAGGAATTGTTCGAGTCGTCGGCACGCTATCACCGCGACCTGTGGAACTTCCCGAAACCTGTTGTCGCGGCGATAGGCGGCGCGGCAATGGGGGGTGGTTTCGACCTCGCGGTATTGTGCGACATCCGTATCTGCGCGACCGGAGCAGTATTTGCGCATCCTGAAATAAAATTCGGCGGGCCGCCGCTCTTTACGCCGCTGCGCTGGATCGTAGGCCACGGAACAGCTCGCGACTTGTGCCTGACGGGAAGAAAAATAGACGCCGCGGAAGCACTCCGCATCGGCCTTGTCAGCTATGTTGTAGAACCTGAAAAATTGATCGGAAAAGCTGTTGATATTGCCAAAACTATTCTCCAGGCGCCGTCCGAAACACTGGCGACGACAAAAAGCTATATGACAGGAAATGTCGATAAAAATTTTGAAGATTCATTTGCCGTAGAACATGATGACGTCTTCAGAAAGTTTCTCGCGAAGAGCTGAATTGCTGAACGAATGGTTTTTTGGCCCGCATTAGTGAAATATGCGGGTTATGCGTGAAAAGATTTTTTAAAACAAGTGAAAAAATTGCGGAACGCGTGGATAGTATAAATGTACGGCCTACAAAAAAACACTTTAAAACCTGAAATTTATAGAGTCGACCGGGACTCCGGGCATGTTGTCCGGAGAACCGTCAAATATGTCGCGTTCGTCAATTTTGAGCGCGGTTTCCTCCTGCCTTATCCGGGTAAAAGCAAGGCAGGATTTTTTTTGTCTGAAAAAAGATTACCGGTGAGCCGGCTGCAATATCCTGTTTTCGCCGCGATCGGCTCCGGAAACCATTTTTTTTCAATCCGCTCTTACTTCTTTTGTTTCTCAAGCAGTGTTTTTAATTCCTCTACACCTTCATCGTTTTCGAGCGCGTTGCCTTCAAGCAAGTAGAGGATACGTTCGAGTTCCTGCACGGAGATTCCACGTCCCCCGGCGACAACAGACGCATCTGCGGCATAAGTCTTTGCGACTTTTATGCCGAGCAGGGCTTCGTCGAGAAATTTCTCGATTTCTTTGAGGCGTCTGCCGATCTCGATTCTATCTTTCGCTTCGGCAAGCATCGAAATGGAATACGAAAATGGATTCTTGGGGTCATCGTCCACGACAGGCTGTCTGGCATAAATCTGTAAAATCGCGTTGTTTACGTCCGCCGGTTCGACACCGACTACCAGTTCGAGCTTCGCCCATTCCGCTATTCCCGGAAGCGGAACCTCAAGTGTGCTGTCTCTTGTAATCCAGTCCTTGTACTCGACAGTCTTCGATTCGGTGATTCCATTTATCGTATATTCCACAGTGTAGGAGTCCAGGTAGAAGTTACCGTTATTCTTGAAGAATCCCCTGTGAAGCGGTGAATAAATAATAAATTTATATACCGAAGACAACTCGGCAGTTATGGTTTTCTTCTGTCCGAGTTCCCATATTGCGTCGATCTTTACGCTCATAAGGTTCGTGTTCTCGACATCGTCGCCCATATCGACCGTAGCGAGATGATAGCCCTTTCCATTGGGCAACGGACCTCTCAGGACGTGCATTGCATGTCCGATGAGCATTTTCAATTCATCTGCTCCCGCGTTTTCCGACTCGATCATTGTTTTTGCTCTTGTGATATCTTCGACTGCTGTCCGGGTGTCGATCACCGCTACGGAAACCGGGGCCGTGGCCACCTCGAATTCCGTCGCACACACCCTGGCCGATTTTGCCCCGAAAACCAGCAATAATGAAATAATCAATATTGATATACAGATGTTTCTCTTCATGCCGAATCCTCCCGGAAAAACGTATAATTCAAACATCACACTTTCGAGCACATTGCAAATCTTACATATTATTAGAGCCAATTGCAAAATTCTGGTTCTGCTGCGGTCGGCTGCTATTGTCCATAGCTGCGTTGTCGGCATAAAATCGTCCTCGACGTACTTTACAAGTACGCCTGCGAGGATTTTGCACCTCCGCCTTGCTCTGAACAATTTCGCTCGACCTCGCTACGAACATAATTTTGCAACTGGCTCTATTAGACTATATAATACTATGAAAGTTCGAAATAGTCGAGTAAAATAAATATCCTATTGTGCGCTAAAGTATGCTATTTTAACGTGTTTGAAGATTTTTTCTCTTTAAATGTTCTTTCCAGTGCTTAAAAGTGTGATCCTGCCCACCTTGACGCCCCTGGCGCTGATGAGCATATTGCCGATCTTGCGGATGGCATCCGCCCGGCCGCGAACCAGCATGACCTCGAAACAGTTATGATGATCCACATGCACATGCGTCGTGGAAATTATCCCTTCATAATGGGCGTGTTGTATCTCTTTCAATTTTTCATCAAGTTCTCTCGTGTGATGATCGTATACAATTGATATCGTACCCATTACTTCCGCCGCGGGGTCATCCCATTCTTCTGCAATCAGGGCATTACGCATCAGGTCCCTGATGCCCTCGGACCGTGTCTGATACCTTTTTTCCTTCAGGTACATGTCAAACTTCCCGAGAAGATCATGCGGTATTGAAACGCTGAACCTGGAAACTCCATCCATAGATCGTGCCTCATTTTCCTTGAGCCGATTGCAATATTCTGATTCGGCTGCGGTCGGCTGCAATTGTCGACAATTGTGTCACATATATTTTATCTTTTTCCCGATACCGGGGCAATCCGATTCGTATAAATGATTTCCCGGATTACAGCGCGGAGGCGACGTAACATAACGAAAGATCATCCTGAATGCAGGGAAAATACAGTAATTCCGTATGTATAAATCATAATAAAGCTTGATCGGATGGCATGTGTTTTGTAGAATTATGTTTAGCCGACAGCATGATGTGTGTATATATATCTAATGATTAAGTTCATAAAACTTAATTAGTTTTGCATGTAAGGGAACCGGAGCAGGCGTCTTGGAAATCAAGCTGGTCACATCGCTTAAGCAGATACAAACCCTTAGTCCGCAGTTTATCCAATCGCAGCAGCTTTTGCAGATGCCGGTAATCGAGCTTGTGCAGGAGATACAGAAGGAACTGAGCGAGAACCCGGCCCTCGAGATCGAAAATATCGTTACATGCCCTCACTGCGGAAGACCCATGAACGGCACACGATGCGAACATTGCGGAAGGAAAGACAATCTGGAGGAGGAACAGACAGAGCAATTCATCCAGCAGAGAATTATGGAATATGACGGCGACAGCGCACCCTACGAGGGGCCGATCGGCGAGAGAGAAGACGCGACATCTTTTACCAGTTTCACATCGCGCGAGACTTCATTCAGAGATTATCTCACACTCAATTTCCTTGCGTCCGAATATCCTGAAGGCACAAAAGAACTAGGCGAATTCCTGGTGCACTCGATCAGCGAAGACGGGTTCCTCACGTATGATGAAACAGCAATTGCCGATATGTTTGAGACCACGCCCGAGGTGATTGATGAAGTGGTGAAAGTGATCCAGACGCTGGAGCCTGCGGGTGTCGGGGCGCGCGACGCACGCGAAGCGCTTCTGATACAGTTGAACGTACTGGCCGAGGAAGGAAAAGGCTGCGAACTCGCGGAAAGGATAATCGATCAGCACTTCGAAAACCTCGGAAAAAATAGATATGAGAGAATCGCCACGGAACTTGAAGTGCCCGTCAGCCGTGTCAGGGAAACACTTGATTTCATACGCAGAAACCTGAACCCTTATCCGGGCCGTGCTTATATGGGCCGCAGCACCGATGCTGTGCAACTGGCAAAACCGGCGATAGAGATACGGTATGACGGAAAGGCGCTCAGCTATGAAGTTCTCGAACTTGCGGATTTCAGGCTCAGGATAAACAGCACATATCTCGACATGTACAGGTCATACAAGCAGGGCAATACAGAGATAACTCGAAAAGACATGAGCCATGTCCGAGAATATTTCAGGCGCGCAAAGTTCTACCAGGACAGCATCGAGCAGAGGAAGCAGACACTCGACAAAATAGCAAAAGCGATATGTGAGGAGCAGGCGGAATTCCTCATTAAGGGATTACCCAATTTCAATACTGAACTGACGCAAGGACGGCTCGCGGAAAAAATCGAACTGCACGAATCGACGGTTTCAAGGGCAATGTCGGGAAAATTCATCCGGGTTCCATCGGGCGAAATATTCAGTTTCGATTTCTTTTTCGACTCTTCCATCCGGCCTAAGGAATATATAAAAAACCTCATCTTCAACGAGGATGCGAAGAAGCCTATTTCAGATAATCGCATACGCGATATTTTGCTTGAGAAAGGCATCAAACTTGCCCGAAGAACTGTCGCAAAGTACAGAGAAGAACTGAGAATTCCATCATCGTATGAACGCAGGAGGGCGTAAAACAGAACATGTCTCTTGACCCACGGGCAGTAAAATTTCACACACTTGGCAAC
Organism: bacterium; assembly: GCA_024278215.1. Classification (GTDB taxonomy): domain Bacteria; phylum UBP15; class UBA6099; order UBA6099; family JAJRTR01; genus JAJRTR01. The sequence continues at coordinate 41,318 of JAJRTR010000011.1, read as the reverse complement.
ACATTGACCAAGGATCAGAAATACAACGAGGCTATAGCCAATTTCCGGAAGGCGATCAACCTCGAGCCGGAGTATTCGGCTGCCTATTATCATCTTGCTGAAACCCTCGAAGAAAAAAAACTCGAAGACGAAGCTTATCAGATGTACAAGAAAGCGATCGAACTGAACACATCTTATGCGACACAACATATTGATGCCGGACTCGATTCGCTCCTTTCGGGACCGCTGGGCAAGGCAGTAGCGGAATACAAGAAATCCGCTTCAGACAAAGACGGCGCCACCGGCAACGATCAGAATCTCGACCCGGGAATCACCGCCGCATCAGGAATAGCCGCACCGGCGGAAGGTTCCCCGGTGGACCTTGCCACAAGGCCCGCCATCGACAGGCCGCGCGGCCAGGTCGGCCTTAAGCCTGTAAAACTTATCATCGAACCTGCCCTGGAAAACATTTCCTCACGTGTATGGTCCTATGACTCCGTGTCCGCAACTGTTCTGGGCGACAGGGACATCCCCGTCGCCCAGGCAACTGTATGCTTCAAACTGGTTTGCGACCAGGGACTTCAGGATGCCTTCATCGCCCTGACTCCCGAGCGCGCGAACGCCGAACAGGGCCCCGACGAACTCCACCTGAAAACCGACAACGACGGAAAAGCAAAGATATTCTTCAGAAGATCAAAGATTGCAGGCTCGAACAAAATAGAAATAAAAACCGATGAACTTCCGCCTCAGTTTTTCGAAGACAATACACACGCGGCGGATATTGCAAGGGTGGAGATTTCACCGCGCGGCAACCAGTACCGGACAGCGCAGGAAGTCGAATTCCGCATCGAGGCTTACGATGAATTCGATAATCCGGTTGCGGATACCGAACTGGCGTTGTCGTTGCAGATGCAGACAAAGACCGAGTGGGAAGTCGTAGATAATGATAATATAAAAACCGACGGTACCGGCCGGCTCACGCGCGTATTCCGCATGCCGACACGCGGACACACCAGGTGCAGATTCGAAGTAGCGTGCAAAACAACCGGTTTTGAAGACAATGTCGAATTCAATGTTGTACCCGGACAAGCGAACTTTGCGATGTTCATCCCTGCCGAAACAACGGTTGTGCCCGGACAACAATTCGCGATAAAGATGAGACTGCTAGACGAGTACGACAACCCGATAGACGGCGTCCCGGCAACGATCATAATAGAAGAATCCAGTGGCGGCGAATGGCTGCTTTCAGAAGCATCTTCGGCAACTACGGGAATGGACGGCGGAATTACGGTAAATGTGACAGCGCCCGGCACTGCCGGGGCGACCGCCGTGTTCGCGCCCCGGTCCGAATACCTGCCTGCAACGATTACAGCGCGGTCCCGTGTGGAAACAGTCGGGGCAGAGAGTTCGCAAACAGCCGATGAAGTCGTATATGACGAGTTCGGCGGTGAGTTCGACGACGAGCCACCCGCATCGCACGACCCACATCTTCTCGATGTGGAACTGAGCGGTGACAGCCTCGCAGGACTGCCGGATATGGCGGGAGAAACCGCCTCGCAGGATTACGCACCCGCGGACCAACCCGCCACTGTCGATGAATTCGCGCCTGAAAACGAAGAAGCAGGCGGGTTCGACAGCCTCGACTACGATGCCGCCGGCGCTGCGTCCTCATATACGGACGATACGGACGTTCCGGAGTCTCCACCTGTCGCCCCTCCCGCACATGCTGAACCGGTGCCCGGCGGCAGCACTCTCGATGTGCTCGGCTCGATGCTCGACGAGGAAGCTGCGCCGCCACAGGATCAATTCGACGTTGTTGATGCCGGTGCGGATGAGCTGACCGCCCCGTCAAATACCTATACGGAACCGGTTGCCGATGCTGCGCCTGATGACTTGTTCGTACTCCCTGACGACACACAGCCCGGCGAAGACCAATATTCAACCGCAGTTGAAGAACCTTCATTCGACGAACCGCAGCCGACCGCGCAATTCGACAATTCATTCCCGCTGCCCGATGATTCGGAACCGGCGTTCGAGCCGACAAAAGACTATTCTGAACCGGATATGTTTTCTCCGCCGCAGGAGCAGGTACAGGCTACGGGCGGCGATATATATTTCATAAAACCCGATGAATCTCTTGCCTGCTGTGCGGGAGAGGTAGTACCGATCAAAATAACCGCGAAGCACAGTGACGGAGCGCCGTCGTCGGACATAGTAAGGTTTGAACTGATCGAAGATATAGGCCCGGGTGCGGCGGCAGTCATGCTCGCGCCGGGCGGCGTGGAAAGCGGACGCTTCGTGGATGTCGAGCCCGATCTTTCGGGAGAAGCCGTGGCACATGTAAAAACCTCCGGCACATGCGGCAGCTTTACGGTAAATATTTCATCGGGCGCGACCGCTGACAGTATAACAATAAATGTCGCGCCCGGCGCACCCGAAATGATAGAAATAATCGCGCCGAAACTCGAACTCGAACCCGGCGAAACAATAGATATTGCTGCAAGAATAACCGATACATTCGATAATCCCGTACCCGGCGAATTCGTTGCGATCTCGATGGATGGATACACAGGCGCTCCCGGCGCACTCGGCGAGCAGGCGCAGACCCTTAGCGACGATAACGGAGAAGTTACGACATCATATACAGCGCCGTCATCGATCGGCGACTCGATAACGATTACGGCGTCGAATCCAAACGTCGGAGATTTCTCTATCAGAAAAGCAATACTGACAACAATAGATTCATCCGCCGGATATGCGGCGCAGCATGCGCAGGATGCCGGTGCGGACTACGAGCCTGAATATACCGACCCTGCGGTGTATGGCGATCAGCCGGCGGAAATATATGAAGAGCCGGCACCGGAATACCAGGAAGAATACAGCGAAGAGAGCTACACGGAACCTGTCGCACCGGCGGTTGACAACGACTATGTCTCCGCGCCCGGCGGCATAGAGGACCCGCAGGCGTTTCTCGCGAGTCAAACAGGCGGCGGCCCCGACGAACCGCCGCCCCCGGTGCCCGCGGGAGACTATACCGAACCGGCGGATTATCCGGAAGCGCCTGCTATGCCTGCTGACGATTTCGCGCCGCCTCCCGCCGCCGGGCCGGACTATACAACGGCAGGCGAGGACTTCGCGCCGCAAATGCCGGTCGCGCCTGCTCCCGCTTTCGAGGAACCGGATTCTACGCAGCCGGACGGTCCGCCGCCTATGCCCGGGGAACAGCCTGATTACCAGCCTGAAGCAGCGCTGCCGGACTACTCACAGGAAGGAGCAGCTATGGACGATCAGACCATGACGGACGATCAATACGCTGTTGAAAATACCACTGCTGAAGATACTTATGAAGAAGACATTGAGACATATATTGATGACGGAGAAGATAATCCTTATGCAATCCCAACATTCGAGATAGAGGTCGGAAAGAAGGCCATGGTCGAAATGGAGCAACTCATGCCCAAGATAATTAAAATCGGGTTGCTCGTAGTATTTCTGATGGGCATGGGAATATTATACATATTCACACATAAGATCGTTATATACCAGTGGTACTACCGGCAGGCATTACAATATGAGAACAACAACAATTACGCAAAAGCTATCGAAGCCGGCATGAAAGCACACGCTGTCGACCCGGAAAGGCCTGGAATTCTCAATAAGATGGCGAACATACACATCCAGAACTCGGAACGCGCCGAGAAAAGGAACGATCTGCAGACAGCGGAATCGGAAATAAACCAGGCGATAAGTGATCTCGAGAAACTGCTTGTGATTAAACCAAGCGACACGGACGCCCTGTTCTCATACGGGCAGGCGTTCGAACAGAAGCAGGACTATTGCTCGGCGATGAAGCAGTTCGAGCGGATTCTTGAACATGACCCGAGTTACCAGGCGGCGGCGGCGAAAAGGAATGTGCTCCGGGAAAAATGCAGGCTGATGCAGGGCGCTAAAAACAAACGGGGCAGGGGAAGGAGAGAATGATGAACCGCACCTGGCTCGCTGTCATCGCAGGAACAGCCGCCGCTCTTGGTATCGGTTATGGGGCAAACAGGTATCTGAAAGCGAAGAGAGAGAATACGGCAGACGAATCCGGAACCTGCGTGGACGACGCAAAGGGGAAACACGAGTCCACAAAAATCGCAAAGTTCGACTGCGTGAAATGTGGAAAGCCCGTCAGTGAGTATGAACCGTTCTGCCCCTATTGCGGCTATACGATCGAACCTGAAGAGGCGACTGCAACTGCGGATTGATGGGGGAAACAGCAAACGAAAAGCGAACTTATACGAGCCAATTGCAAAATTATGTTCGAAGCGAGGTCGAACGAAATTATTCAGAAGCAAGGCGGAAGTGCAAAATCCCCGCAGGCGTACTCGTGGAGTACGTTGAGGATGATTTTGCGCCGACAACGCAGCTATGGACAATTGCAGCCGACCGCAGCCGAATCAGAATTTTGCAATTGGCTCATACGCACAAGCAGGAATAACTGCATGTGGGCGAAGGAAGAAATGATTTTTCTTCGTGCATACATCGCAGGGGTTGTAATATCACTGGATATTATATTGGGGACAAATGAATATACTGGTAGTTGACGACAGTCCGGTAATAAGAAAATCGCTCGAGGAAGTGCTTGTGAGCGCCGGCTACAGCGTGACGACGGCTCCGGACGGAGTGCAGGGGCTGGAGGTCATACGGGAAAAGGATTTTGATCTCCTTTTTCTCGACATCGACATGCCGAACCTCAGCGGTTTGCAGGTCTGCCGCATGCTGCGCAATGATCCGAACTTCGCCGAGTTGCCTATTGTCATGCTCACGGCAAGGGACCAGAAGAAAGACCAGTACTGGGGCATGGAAACAGGCGCCACCGAGTATCTCACCAAACCGTTCGACCCCGACGACCTGCTGGATAAAGTTGAAGAACTTCTCGAAAGCGTGAAAAAAGTGGCGGTAATAAAGCCGAAACCCGCGAAACCGTTACCTGAAATCGAACTGGACGAGGAAAAAGATGTCATTTTCAAAGCGGGTGAACTTCAGGAAACGCAACTCTTCAAAATGTCTCTGATAAACAGGATTCATCAGATAGCAATAGGACGCGACGACCTGCCCACGACCTGTGGCTATCTCGCGGACCTCTACGCCTCCGTCATCGACTTCGACCTCGCTATTTTCCTGATCACCGACGAGGACAGGATCAAACTTTTCGTTTTCATCAAGAACCCCCTGGCAAGAGAGTTTTTCAAAGAAGCAAGAAAAAGCATGATCAACGAATACAAAAAGAATTCCGGCATCACCAATATACAATGGGACAATGTCGAGGTGGAGGTGAATGACCCGGACCACAACATGCTCAAAGACGACGGCAGCACCACCATACGCGGACTCAAGATGGCTATGCTGGAATCGCAGGGAGAGAAGTACGGCATGTATACCATGGCCCGCGGCAAACAGGGGCCTTTCTCGGACGACGAAATCGAAATGTGCAATATCATCACAGGCCAGTCGCAGATTGTCCTCGACAATTTGAGAATGTATGAAAGAATAAAAAGATACGCAATAGCCGACGGCCTGACCGGACTGCATAACCACCGGTATTTCCAGGAACAACTCGAAAAAGAGTACAGCCGCGCAAGGCGATTCAACCTCTCGCTTTCGCTGATCCTGCTCGATATAGATCATTTTAAAAATTTCAACGATACTTATGGACACCAGCAGGGAGACATGATTTTGAAAGGTATCGCTCTTATACTGAAAAGATGTGTAAGGGACATCGACCTGGCGGCAAGGTACGGCGGCGAGGAATTTGCCGTGATCCTGCCTGAAACACCCAAGAAAAACGCAACTGTTGTCGCGGAAAGAATAAGGAGTTCTCTGGAGAGCTTCGAGTTTAAACACAAAGACGAAATACTGCACGTAAAGGCAAGCCTGGGAGTCGCCGGGCACCCTGACGACGACATCGCAAATAGACTTGACCTGATAGCAAAGGCCGACGAGGCGCTGTACAAAGCAAAAGCCGAGGGTCGCAATAAGGTCTGCCTCTATTCGACCGAAGGGAGTGAGTACTGATGGCGAGCGGCACTACTATTCTCGTTGTTGATGACAGCCCGGTTGTAGTCGAAGCCGTCCGCGAAGCATTGACCGGAGACGGCTACTCCGTGCTGGTGGGCACGGACGGAATCGAGGCGCTGGAAGTTATCAAAAGGCATCATGTCGACCTGATACTTCTTGACATCGATATGCCCAGGATGAACGGCTATCAGCTCTGCAAACTGCTTAAAAAAGACAGCAATTATAAACATATTCCGATTATCATGCTTACGGCAAAAAGCGCGGAGACCGACCGTATATGGGGACTCAAGGCGGGCTCCAACGAATACCTGACAAAGCCTTTCAACTACCAGAAAGTCAAAGAAGTCATAAAAAGGTTCCTGTAAACCAAAACAATGATGCAGCAACTCGAACAATCCCAGATATTGAAGGTCAGAGACGTTATTTTCCGCGCCTGCGGATTGTGGTTCAACGAATCGAAGCTGCCCATTCTCTCCAACAGGATCAACACACGCCTCAAAGAGTCGGGGATATCGGACCTGGGCAAATACCTGCTGGTTATCGCCTCGGAAGACGACAGGTCGGAACTGTCGACACTCATAAATCTCGTTACCACAAATGAAACATATTTCTATCGAAGCAACTCTCAAATGGACAGCTTCAGAAAAATCATCCTCCCTGAGATAACAGATAAAAAAGTCGCGCAGAACAACCGGAACCTCAATATATGGAGCGCGGGCTGCTCGACCGGCGAAGAACCTTACACACTCGCAATATGTGTCCTCGAAACACTGAAGTTTCACTCGATATGGGACATCGAAATCCTTGCGACCGACATATCGACGGAGGTGCTCGCGCGAGCCTTCCAGGGTATCTATTCCAAACGCTCCGTCGAAAACCTGCCCGAAGAATACCTGCAAAAATACTTTACCCCCAGTGACGGCAACTATGCTATCAGGGAATCAATAAAAAAATATGTCGAGTTCGAGTATTCGAATCTTACCGACTCTTATTTTCAGAAAGACTTCGACATTATTTTCTGCAGAAATGTGATGATATATTTCAGGGATGAAACCAAAGCGGATATCCTGAACAGGTTTTACGACTCTTTGAAAGACGGCGGCTATCTCTTTCTCGGCCCCACCGAGATGATCAGGGGACTCACCGACGGTTTCAAAATGATTACACTCAAGGATTCTGTGGCATTTCAAAAAGTGCCGAGGTGACAGCGAAAACAATGGCTAAATCGTTCAAAACCGCGAAAATCGTCAAACTGTTCCTTGATGAATGCAAGGAATATATGGATAGTCTTGACCAGGACCTCGTCTCACTCGAACAGGGAGAAGCAGACGAGGAGATTCTCAACCGGATATCCCGAAACGTACACACTATCAAGGGCTCGTCGGCTATGGTCGAATTCATGGACATCAGCGAAATAGCCCACCACATAGAAGATATATTCGAGGAATTCAAAAACAAACTCCCGGAGATCGACAGCGACCTGCTGGACCAGTTTTTCGACCTTGCCGATGTCATTAAGGCTATTCTCGACAGCATCGAGAACGACTCCTACGTGCCCGGCGCAATATCGGCAGCGCAAAAACAGAAACCCGCCCCAAATGCGGAAAAACCCGAGCCGGTCGTAGAGCCTTCCGCGCAGGAACCTCCCACTCCCACTCCCACTCCCGCGCAGGAACCACCGCCCTCCGAAGAATCCGCCCCTGAACCCGTCGAGGCAAAAGACGCGGCAGACGACACTGCGGCGGAAACTCAAAACGTAACGGTCAAAAAACCCGAAAAAAAATTCGCGAAAAAACATGAGAAAAAGAAAGAAAAACCCACTGGCCCCAATATCGCAGTTCCAGACGCCGGCACAAGAGCAAACCTGTTTGAAATAGTCGGCGAAGAACTCCGCACTGCTCTCGAACGCTGCCACAAGATTTTTAACGATATCGACGGCAAATATATTCTTGCCGACGAAAACGTGGACAACGAAAATTTCATAAATAAACTCTTCGATTCCATTACCTACCTGCACCGGACACTGACCTGTTACGGCGAACCGGCGGTAAATGAGATACTCACCCGGATACTCGTCCTGCGCGACGCAATGCGCGAGGGCCTGATCCAACAAAACATGGACACACTCGATTGCATTTTCAAAAGCGTGTCACATGCCGGAATCCTGATAGAATACAGGCTCACACGCGGAAAATCGGGGCCTCCGCCCGACATAAACTCACTGCTGAAAAAAATCCATACGATAATGGCGCCGCTGAGAAAACAAAAAGATTATGTCTCGGCGGAGGCCGCCGTCGAGATATTCAAACATCTCAGCGTCGATCACGAGGCCGGCGAATTCTTCACCCCCTATGAAAAACGCACTCTGGCAAAATCACTCATCGATTCGAAAAATGTGTTCCAGATCAAGATGGCTTACAAACTCAACGAGCTGAGCGACATTGCCAGTATGTCGGAATTCTTCAAACCGCTCACCGAAGAAGGCGAATACCTTTCCGCTCTTATCATCGCACTCGGCGAGAAGGGCAAAAAAGCTACAGCCTACGACTTTTTCCTGCTGTTCGCCACGGAACTTTCTTTCGACGAATTCCATAAAAAGTATTCTTACCTTTTCAAAATCGGCGATGTCGAATTCGAAGAAATCGAACTTGCGCTTGAAGCTGAAGCGCCGGAAGAAGAACATCCGGCAGTTTCGCAGGGGCAGACGCAGGGAAAGCCTGGGCGCAGGCCCCGGAAAAAAGCCGATAAGGCCGCTCCCCGCTCCACCGTAAGGGTCGACACCGAAAAACTCGATGTGCTGGTAAACCTTATCGCCGAACTCGTCATCAACCACAATAAGCTGGAACAGGAAACAAAAAGACTCAAACAGGGTGTCAATCTCGTGGGAGAAATGTACGACAATCTCAAGTTCAGCAGTAAGTCCACCGGTCTCGAGGAGAGGAATCTCACGCGCGAAGATATTATGAAACCGTTCCAGACGCTGCAACCGGAAATGATCGACCTCGGCGCGGGCGCCATCGAGCGAAGCACTCTCGAGAACATGAAGGAACTTCGCATCATCCGCGAGAATACCACGCAGCTTTTTGATATGGAACTCGAGCAGGAATCGCTCCTGAAGGATATGCTCACAAAAGTAAGTTTACTCAAAGCCGAGTTCGAACACCTCAGCACGGAGTTCCAGGACGATGCCCTGAATATCGGAAGAATGATAGAAGAGTTGCAGGAAGAAACGATGCGGCTGCGGATGCTCCCGATTTCAGGCGTTTTCAGTAAATTTCCACGCAGGGTCAGGGACATCGCGAAAAGCCTCGGAAAACGAATCGACTTTATCATCGAGGGCGAAGACACCGAGCTGGACAAAACACTTATCGAAGAGATCGAAGAGCCGCTTCTGCACATAATACGAAATGCGGTGGACCACGGCATAGAGACACGCGAACGGCGCCGCGAGTCCGGCAAAAAGGAAAACGGAACGATATGGGCGCGCGCCTACCACGAAGGCAACTCCGTCGTGATCGAAGTGCAGGACGACGGCAAGGGTATAGACCCTGAAATGATAGCCCGCAAATGTATAGAAAAAAGATTGATCTCGCAGGAAGAGGCAGACGCGATGGGGCCGCGCGACAAGATGAACCTGATATTCATACCCGGCTTCAGCACCACAGACAAGGTTTCCGACCTCTCGGGCCGGGGGGTCGGTATGGACGTTGTCAAAAACAGCATCACGAAACTAAAAGGCACTGTCGATATACTATCCGAAGTCGGCATGGGATCGACTCTCAAACTCAAACTGCCGCTGACTCTTGCCATTATCCAGGCCATGATTGTTAAATGCAACAACCAGAAATTCGTCATCCCCATGGACCCGATCGAATCCACCGCGCAGGTATCGAGATATGAGCTTTCCTTCGTCGAGGGCAAGGAGGTCTACCGTCACCAGGAAATGGTGATACCTCTCGTGCACCTGCGTGATGTCTACGACCTTCCCGAACTGGAAAAACGCACAGGGTCGTTCCCCGTCGTAATACTCGGCCAGGCGGAGAAGAAGTTCGGGCTGATTGTAGACGAAGTATTGGAAAAACAGCAGGTGGTAATCAAGAACCTTGGCTCGTTTCTCGGGGACGTAAAGCACATGTCCGGTGCCACGATATTCGGTGACGGCTCGATCGCTCTCATACTTGATGTGGCCGGCATCGTATCTTCAATACCATATATATCGAAAAAGGTGGAAGACAGGGGTGCCTTCGACGCCATGTCCGAAGCAAAACAGGTGCTGCTTGTCGACGACTCCCTTTCGGGCCGTATCGCACAGCGCGAGATGCTCGAGCGAATCGGATACTTCGTAGATGTCGCCTCCTCGGGGATGCAGGCGCTGACGAAACTTACCGAAAGAAAATTCGACGTAATCGTCACTGACATAAACATGCCGCGCATGGACGGCTATGAGTTTACACAGAAAGTCAGATCAAAACCCGACACCAGCAGGATACCTATAATCATGGTGACATCGGATGTTAAAAGCGCCGACAGGAACAAAGCGTTCGAGGTCGGCATAAATGAATTCCTGGCAAAACCGTTTTCTGAAGACGACTTGAGAACCGCTATTGATAAACACCTCAGGGTATTTTAAGAAATGAGGCGCCGGCAATATGAATGTTAACCTTTTCAATGTAGGTTTCAGCACTGACAGCGACGACCAGATTTACACCGACTTCAATCTTCAGAGTGTCCTGTGGTTCACGCTCGGGTCGGAACAGTACGCGATAAAAGTCGACGAAGTCAAAACCGTAATCGACGAATTCACGATAACGCCGATGCCGAATGTTCCCCGTTTCGTACATGGTATTTTGAATCTGCGCGGCACGATCATTCCTATTATCGATCTCAAGCAGATGTTCCAGATGCCGCGCAATGAAGACGAAAGCTACATGATTGTCGTACTGCATGTTCCCGAACTGGATAATATCGACGTGGGCATCATCGTGGATAAAGTCAACGAAGTTCTGGACATAGATTTTTCCTCGCTTCAGGACCCTCCCCCGTCCCTGTCGGGGCTGGGCGCTGAATATGTCGTCGGTATGCACAAAACAGCATCGAACGTACTGATCGTTGTCGACATGGTACGAGTAATACAGATCGCAAGGGAAATGGTTCAAAAATATGCGTAGGGGACGTTAAGCTCCCCTGGCTACGCAACAGGTTGTTTCCGCCTTTTATTTTAAGGGAATATAAACAAAACAGTTAAAGAAAATGAGGAGGACAACACATGGACAGGAGACAGAGCCTTCGAAGGAAAATGATGTTCTGGTTTCTCGGTCTCATCTTCCTGATTACCGGAGTTATTGTGATCAGCGGAATAATGAACAGCAGGAATGTCGAAAGCATAACTGCCAAGCTGTACAAGGCCCTCGCGGTCAGCAAGGCAAAGGATGCGGAAAGGGCGAAAGACGAACTCGAGAGTAAACAGGGGCCGGTTATCCTTTCGCTTGATAAAACTTTCGTCGATTATGTCGGGGTTCCAGAGGATGCGCCCGAAGAGTATATCGCCGCCAGAAACGATTTCGAGAAACAACTCTCTATCCTCCTGGCCGCGCTGCAAAGCGATAAAGACAAAGTGCTGGCGACAAAACTCACGACGCTTTTTAACCAGTATAAAAGTAAGGGCGATAATATCCTCGCTCTGAAGGATAAGGGGAAAACGGACGAGGCTTCCGAATTTAACGAAAAAAGCGGTTTTTCCAACGACCTTGGCAAAATACAGGAGTTGCTCACCACTATCCAGAAAAACAACATGGTAGACGAGCAGACTCTTAACCGTGAACGCCGTGAAAGCAAAACATTTATTGTGATGATTACAGCCCTCACCATTGTCGCGGTACTTGTTCTCACCATTTTGCTGATTACATACATTACCAGCAGCGTGAGCAAACCGCTCTTCCAGTGTGTGAACTTTGCACGCGCCATGGCCGATGGCGACCTCACGCGCAAGCTCAACTTCAAGCCCAACAGGATGGTCGGCAAAAACAGCGAGATCGGACATCTGTGCGCTACTCTCGAAGTTATGGCTTCCAATCTCAACACCATGATCAGCCAGGTAAACTCGTCGGCGTCGCATGTAAACAACTGCGCCAACGAAATCGAATCCAGCAGCAGGAATATCCTCGACGGTTCGAGAGAACAGGCTCATTCCATCGACGACGCCTCCAACAGCGTCCAGCAACTTACCCAGGCCATCGACTCGATCGCCGAAAACTCCAAAGTCATGAACGAATCAGTTTTCAACACAGCGAGCTCAGTCGACACCATGATCAGTTCGATCTATAAAATCGACGAATCAGTCGCCGACCTGACAAGCCAGGTCTCCAACACAACTGCCGTTATCGCGCAAATGTCCGCCTCCACCGCGCAGGTCCACAACAGTTCCACCGTCATGTCCGAAGCGGTCCAGGAAACTTCATCCACCATCCAGGAAATGCTCGCCTCCATTGAAGAGGTTTCTCTCAACGCCAAAGAAATGGCGACGTCCGCCTCCGACGCATCGTCCATTGTCGATGAAATGCTCACCTCCATCGGCCACATGTCTACAAGCATCGATACGATGAACGACTCGATGCAGGGCGCTTCGGAAAACATCGAAGAACTCATCGAATCCGTGTCCGAAGTGGCACACGATGCGAAAGAAGCATTCCAGTCGTCGGAAGAAACATCCAAAGTCGCGAAATCAGGGGGTAAACTCATCCAGCAGAGCATAGAAGGGATGAAGAGCATCAAAACCACCGTCAGCGATACAGCAAGAAAGATCCGTGAACTGGGCGAAAGCTCGGCGCAAATCGGCGACATTATAAATGTCATCCGGGAGATCGCGGACCAGACCAACCTTCTCGCCCTCAACGCGGCAATCGAGGCCGCACGTGCGGGCGAAGAAGGGCGCGGCTTCAACGTAGTAGCCGCCTCTATTAAAAAACTCGCGGAAAGGTCTACCGAAGCGACCAAGGAAATCGAGCGCCTCATCAGGAACATCCAGAAGGAAACCGAGAAGGCCGTCCTCGCGATGGACGAAGGCGTCAAGGAAGTCGAAAAAGGCACTCACCTTGCCGACCAGGCGGGCTCCGCTCTTCTCGGCATTGTCTCCAGCGTTGATAAGACCGGCACTTACATGCAGCAGATTTCCGTCGCGACCGACAAACAGACTGCAAGCAGCGACTCCGTCAAACAAACCATGACTTCGCTTAAGGATGTCGCCGACCAGGTCACTGTCATCACCAGGAACCAGCAGGAAGGCATCAGTAGAGTCAAGGGAGCTTTCGACCAGCTCAGCGAAATAGCTCAGCAGGTGAAGAACTCGACTATAGAACAGAGTAAAGCCGGAAATCAGATATCGCAGGCCATTGAAACCCTCAACGGCATCTCCACTCAACTCACTTCCGCCACCAGCGAACAGGATAAGGGCAGCAACCAGATGGAACTCGCCATGGAAAATATAAATGTCCTTGCCCACGAGATTCAGGACGCTACAAGCAAACAAAAGAACGAGGGCGACCGGGTCAAAGAACAGATCGGCAAAATGAAAGAACTCACCCAGAAGGTCACCGACTCTACACTGCTCCAGTCGCAGTCCAGTCACAGGATCGTCGAAAAGATGAACAATATCTCCAAGATCACTGAAGAGACCTCCACTGTTTCGGAACTTGTGAACCAGAACGCGACTCATCTTGGCGAGACAGTCGGCGCTCTGGAAACCATGATAGACCAGTTTACCGTCACAGAAACAACTGTTCCGGCGTCGAAAGGGCTTTCGCTCGTCGAAGAGGACTGATAACACCGCATGTTTATTTAACGATGCCGCATCCAGCATTTCGTATGCCGCATCAGTGCGGCCACATGGGGGCTCCGGGATATAGCGCTGACCCGCATATCTCACAAATACGGGCTAAATAGTGGCTGGCGGGAAATCACCAATCCCGCTTTTCTCAGTTGAGCCAATTACAAATTATGTTCGTGGCGAGGTCGAGCTGAATTCTCAGGAGACCGGTCCCGAGCCACCGCCGCAACGGAAGTAGAATGGACGTTATCACGATTTCCCGGATTTCTTTGTGAAGCAACCCGGGCGAAAAGTTCGTTATATATAGAGTGAAATACAGTGAGGAAAAGTTGAACGTCAGGGAACAGATAATAATTTTACTGGTGTCAAAGAGCGAAAAAATCATTTCGTTCTTTGATGCGCTGTTCAGCGACCCTGATTTCGACCTCCATCACGAAAGGTCGGCGGATAAAGCTGCGGACACGGTTTCACGGCTGTCTCCGCATATCATTCTTCTCTCGGTCGACACCACGGAAACCGCCCCGCTCGTTACACTTTGCAGGTTGCTTGTCAGGTACAGAATCCCTGTTCTCCTTGTTTCCGCAAGGCCCGAAAGTTGTGAGGATATTATTGAAAAAGGTATAAAACTCGGCGCACTCGACCTTATCGAGATTCCCGAAACATCGAACGGCACAAACAGCATCAGGGAACAAAGACTGAAAAGACTTGTCAGTGCAGGCTCCATTAAAAAGACCGCTCCCGTTTCCCTCAAAGACATTCTCGCCGTTCTGCGGGAAAGATCGCCGGATCAGCAGATTGAAACAGAGATAATCCAATCAGCCGGGGAAAACAACAGCGACGTAAGAAACACGCTGGGCAGAAGTTTCGACATCGTGGGCGTCGCCATATCGACAGGCGGTCCCAGCGCTCTGAGCCAATTCGTACCTCAGTTGCCCGAGGAGTTCCCCGCACCGATGCTGGTGGTGCAGCACATCATACCCGGTTTCATCAGCGGCATCGCGCAACGACTCGACAGCACTTGTGCCGTGAATGTAAAAATAGCCGAAGACGGGGAGCCCCTCGCAAGCGGCACTGTATATTTCTCGCCCGATAAGTTTCACCTGAAAGCGGCTTGGATAAACGGTCGCCTGTGTGCGGAACTCGACGACAAGCCTGATAATGTTCTATACCGCCCGAGCGCCGACATTCTCTTCGAAACGATCTCGGCCACCTGCAAATCCCGCAGCCTCGCCGTAATGATGACAGGTATGGGACAGGACGGTCTCAAGGGGCTTCGTCGCATAAAAGAAGCAGGGGGAACAACAATCGCGCAGGACAAACACTCGAGCGCTATATACGGCATGGCGCGCGCTGCTGTGGACGCGCAACTTATCGACCATGTTGTGCCGCTCAAAAGAATAGCTTCTGAGATTTACCGCCACATGTTCGAGTCGCCTAAAACTTAAATGGGTGTCTCATAACCCGCATATTTCACAAATGCGGGGGATAACTACTTCGGAGATTATCTATGCGAACATACTACCACTTTACGGAACTCAAAAATGCTCTCGGCAAACACATGACGCCCGCCGGCATAGACCGTGTTTTCAGGTACAACTTCGGTGTCGACTTCTATGGTGTCATCGCGTGGAAGATACTGCAATATAAAATATTTCCTCTCTACCCCGCCGCGCATTACTGGTATAAGCCTCTCGACCACTTCGACCAGATGAACAAAGACGAGGCGCTCGGCGTCTGGCACGACCACATACAATGGATTATGGATGTCGCGGATGACGCAAAATATCCACTTGCCGATCCGGAAAAAATATTCAGAACGCTGGGGCGTTCTTCACACGCGATTTCCGACATATTTTCTCACTCGAATCTCATCGAATTGATCTACGACTATTTCCGGAATGATGCCGCCGCCGCCGATATTCAGAAAGAATCAGGACTTGAACTCGACGATTTCCTCGTAAGTCGCTGCCCGCTTTTTTCTCAACTCCTCGAATCGGAACAGTTCGATTCGTTCAGAAAAGATTATCTGCCGAAACTTTACACTTTCCAGTCACTGCCCGACGAAGGCCCCGATTCACACGAGGAACGCAACCTCGACGATCCGACCGCTCCGGGCGCTTCAAAAGAAGAGTATCCTCGCGCGTTCGATATCGCTTTGTATCTCGGGCAAAAAGAACTCGAAAAAATATTCGATGAGCTTTTCAGTAACCTGAAAGAAAACAATCCCGAAAAATACAGGCTGCTTACGGAAACCGGACGCGACGCCAACCTCGGCGCGGCTGAACAGGGCCCCGCCACCCGACGCTCCAAATGGTGGTCCGACAGGTTCGGTGTGTGGGGTTAACCGGCTTCGGTTCAATATTCGAATTAACTTTTCCGGCTCGATCTCACAGAAATACCATGCTGTCGAGAATGCCTTTGATCTCAGGCCAGAACTCCTCGACCCTTATTTCATCGAACATAAACTTCACGATGTACAGCCGTGAACTGCGGAATGCAAGAAATGTGAAATCCCTCTTATTCGCCTTGCCTCTTTTCATCGCGTTGCCATCCATCCACACGGCATGATCTCCGTCAATCATATATGTTTTCAACTCGAGCAGTTCATAACTCATGCCGAGCGCCTGCATGTATTGTTTATTCATCTGGAGAAGAAACGGCTCGAGCGCCTGCAAATCCTGCTGCGAAAGGAACTTGGGAAAACTTGAATTATTGGGCATGGAATAAATGATCGAAACAATGTCCGGGTTCCTGGAGCGGCCCTTGAAATAATATGCCGCGGCGTCCCTGTGGCCTGTCTTCCGCCTCGGGTCCTTCACACTGCTCCAGCCTTCGGGAATATATAATGAAAAATTATTTTTCCTGCTTTCGATGTGTCCCTGGATCGGAAATCCGCTCGTGCCGCTCGCAATGTATTGAACCGCCGGAATGCCGACGATCATCAGCATGAGCATTGCAACCCCGAATATCGCGAGGCTTTTCGGTTCATAAGATATTGTGAAAGATGACTGATTCTGCGTCCTCGAGTAAGGTGTGAACTCACCGGGCGGCAGCCCGTCAGGGTGCGTTTGCGTGTTCTGATGATTCTCCTGCCCGGGTTGACCCGGCGGAGGCGGAATCCGGAAATCGAGTCCTGACGTCTGTGATGTCCGAGCCGCAGGCCGCGAGTCCGGCACAACTTCTCTCACCGGTGTTTTAGAGGTCGCCTGCGTAGGCCGCCGCTGTTGCAATTGCTGCGGCGGGTGTGGACGGCTCTGGTGTTTCAGGGATGATGGCTGCTCTTGCCGGGTTGGTCCCTGCCTGACATGCTGTGCGGACCGGTTGCTTTGTTGAATCGCGTCGAGCGGCAACTGTTGTTGCGGCGGTTTACCGGCAGCCTGCCGCCCCGCCTGCGCGGCCGGCCCGCCGACACTGAAACCGCATCCCGTGCAGAATTTTCCGCCGCCGGCTATTTCCTTTCCGCATTTCGGGCAGAACATTTCCCGCTCACCACCACAAAAGTATATACCACCATTATTACTTCAAGTGAAAAAATTACATGACTGTAAATATGTTAGTGTTTGTTATTCCATTTTAACAAATCACATAGCATTTTTACACCGGCTGCGACAGAACAGGAATTCTGCAATCGGCTCAAATATATAATGATTATTGCGTGAGTTAGTTCTTTAACATATAATTTTATCCAGCGCATACTGGACAATAAACACCCATAAAAGACGCAAAGCTTTATATGTGTGCGCTATGGCGGAATGGTAATATGAGTTTTCGCAACGTCGTGATATGATGAAGTAAAACCGGACACTGAAGAGGTGCTGTCTTGAAAGTAAAAATAACGTTGATTGTAATACTGTCGACCCTGCTTGCGATTACGGGTGCCGCGTATGTCGTGTGGCCTCAGTACAAGAACAGGCAGGTCGCTACCGAATATATCCAGAAGGGCTACAGTCAGCTCAATACAGGCGAGATAACACAGGGACTGGCGAACATCACACATGCGATAAATCATGTCGGCGACATCAGCAGGCTGCCCGATAATCTCGGCGACAACATGGATGACGCGCTTCTCGGCATAGCGAGCCGGTATCCCCTGAAGTCGCATCTGATACTGGACTATCTTCAGGACAGGGACATTGTCATTGCCTGCAACCACAGGCTCAATATGTATAATTATATGCTCAGGCAATCCGTCGAGAATTACAAAGGCAACAAATCGCTGGTGGACCTCGAGCAGGCGCTGTTCCTGGCGGCGTTGTGGGGCGGCAAGTGCAATGTCGATAAGAACCAGATAAAAAAATTCAGAAAGATTTTTGACTTCTACAAGAAAAAGGAAGGTGATAACTTCCGGAAATCGCCGTGGATGGGATTGGCTTATGCGGGGAAACCTATAGTTGACTCGCCCGATGTGCCGAAGATGAAAGAAGAAGCCGGGCAATATGTCGAGAAGGAGACAATGGCGACAGGCGCACCGGCGGCCATGGCGACCGTAGCGGCGGGTGGTGGAGTTGTGGGAATGGTTGCAGGCGCGGCAGCGGCGGCGAGCGCGTCGGAGGACGCGAGAGCGAGGGCAGTTGAAAAAAGCGTCGGGCCGCCGATAAACGCAGCAGCGAAACCCGGCATAAACGCCGCGAAGCGGCCTACTCAGCATCTTTCTGAAGACCTGATGAAAAAGGTTGCACAACCAACGGCTCAGGCTCCACTACAGAAAAAGCCTGAAGGGTTTATCGACAGGGTAAAATCAAAAGTCACCGGTCTTTTCAGCAAAGGCAAAACACCTGCCGCACAGTCGTCGCCAGGGAAATCCGCACCAGCGCACGACAATAGCATCAAAACGACAATCGAAAACGCCGAGAAAATTATCCGGGACGTTATCAAAGTCTATGATGTCAGCCTTCTGGAGATGAATTTCACAGAAGACGGCTCAGTTCTTCATATCACATTCGAGTCTTCGAATATTGGCAATAAGGAACTTATGGTTGAAATGAAAAACCTTCTGGACACAATTTATGAGAGCAAACAGCAGAATCCGGCGCTGCCGTTGAAATACATTGTTATCCACCTGAAAGATATGGATGGCGAGATAAAAGCGATATGGGATATCGAATATAAAGATTTTGTCGATTATAAAAGAGGAAAGCTTAACGGCAAGGAATTCAGAAGCCGGTGGAGAGAACAGATTTTATAACATCCGTCGGTATATTCTGAAACCGGCGGATGCAGTGAAACACGCCTGAAAAATGAGAAGTCTCACAACATTTCAGAAGTTCGCCGTTATATCTATTTTCATGATAATAATGGGCGGAGCCGGTGTCAGGCTCTATTTCTCGCGGGTTGACAATAAAATGCTCGACAGAGATATAACGATCAGCCGGGAGCCCGACCCGATTGTGAAGGTACATGTCAAGGGAGCGGTAGCCAGGCCGGGCCTGTATACGCTGAAAAAAGGCGCTCGCGTTTCCGACGCGGTGACTATCGCGGGCGGATTTACAAAAAATGCAAAAAGGAGCGAGATCAATCTCGCCGCGCGTGTTGAAGACGGGCAGGAAGTCCTGATACCACCGGCGGGCACAGGTGCCGCGGCGAAGGGGCCGGCTTCATTGCCCGAAGGCTGGACACTGGACATCAATTCCGCTTCCGCGATAGATATCGAACTGATCCCCGGCATCGGCCCCACTCTTGCCGCAAGAATTGTCGAACTGCGGCAGACGCGCGGCCCATACAATAACATCGAGGAAATAAAACTTGTCCAGGGAATCGGCGAATGGAAATTCCAGAAGATAAAAGATCATCTGACAGCGGGAACGAATGAAACAGCAGAATAACACATCGAAGATTCGTGTTTTGCTCATCCGTGAAGATGTTGGCGGCGTCGAGCAATTTGCCGTGCCTTTCGAGGCAAAAGAGATGGATGTCTCGGTTGTGCCGGTGGTCGACGGTCGGATCCCCGTGACATTCTACAATACTTATGATGTGATCCTCTTCGCCTACACGCCGTCCGTGGCTTCATTAATCATAGATTTCTTGAATGAACTGAAAACGGATATTGTTTCATCTATGATCCCTGTTGTCGTTTTTTCGCAGAATGAAACATGCGGCCAGATAACGTATCTGCTCGAGGGTGCAGAAGCTGTAATTTCGGATTACAGACATGCCGGGGAACTGGCGGATTATGTGGATAATCTTGTCAGGAAAAAAACTTTCGAGAAAACAGACCCGGTGACCGGTCTGCTCACAGGCGCGGCGCTCTCGGCCATTCTCGAAGACAAATGCAAAAACTGTCCGAAAAGCTGGCACTTTGTTATCGTGAAAATACTCAATATGAAACCTTTTAATTACATCAAGGGTTACGATTATGGCGACCGGGTCCTGCGCGACCTCGCAGGCATCATCAGAGAAAATCTGCGCATCAACGGTGAGCAGGACGACCTCGCGGCCCGCATCGGCGGCTCCTGTTTCTGCATTGTCACCGAAACAAGAAAAATCGATACGATCTGCAGGAGCCTGCTCGTCAACTCGGACAAAATGATCCGCCGCCACTACTCTCCTTTCGAATTGATGAAAGGATATGTTACTGTTGAAGGCGCAAAGCAGTCTCAGGAGTTTAACCTTTGTGAAGTGATAGCAGGCGCGGCGCAAGTGCCTGCGCAATGGAACGACAACCACGCTATGTTGCTCGATATAGCTTCAGATTTAATCAAAGAAGTGGAAAAGCAGGAAGCGGGATATCACGTTATCTCGCTTTAGCGAATAATATTTTGTTTTTGAACAGCCATGAAAATAAGAATCACCGTTTAAACAGCCGGCAACAGTCCGCACGGGCAGGCTGCCGCTACAAATTGTTTTCATTCCCCGGAATCAAGCTCAACTTCATCTGCATAACATCGGTGTTTTTGTTGCACCTGCTCTTTTTTGCCGCGCCCGCGGCGGCTGTCAAATATGATAACTTCAGAAACGAACCGGAAGTCAGAATAGGCATAGTGCAGAAAACGAATAATGCCCGGCTGAGCTTCAACGGTGATTTTACGATCTTCAAACTGCCCGACAACGGCGACAGCCCGCTGGAACTGTACTCCGGAAGCGACGAAACGATACAGGTGGAATTGTACAATGTCCATCTTCAGCAACTACCCGACCAGTTCATCGTCACACTCGGCAGTTTCCGAAGCTTCGAGCAGGCAGAGTTTTTTGTCGGCAGGCTGTCGTCCGTTCCCGCGGTACCGGCCATATTTCAGCCGAAACAATGGAGTATCAAATTCGGACCTTTCAAAACCCGGATTCAGGCCGAGTTTATCGAAAACATAATACGCAGGCTGGGTTATGAAGCTGTGCGCATACAGCCGGTGGATCAGGACATACACGTATTGACACTATACGACCGGAAAGGTGAGTTCATACACCTGGGCAACACGCCTGTCGTGTTTTATCCGCACGACGGAAGGTTCAGGGTCGGATACCGCGAGTATCGCGGCAACGCGGAAGTCGTGCTGGATTCCTACGGCACGTTTTCCGTGATAAACAGGGTTCGCGTCGAGGACTACCTGTACAGTGTGCTGCCACGGGAAATGCCCGCGTCGGCGAATATCGAGGCTCTCAAGTCACAGGCGGTAATCGCCCGCACGTATCTGCTCAATAACCTGCGTCGCCATGTCGCCGACCATTTTAACCTTTGCAACACAACCGACTGCCAGGTCTACGGCGGCGTGCGCAACGAAACACCGGCGACAACCGAGGCGGTGGACCTCACGCGCGGCGAGACGCTAACGAACGGAAGCAACCTTATCAACGCGCTGTTCTGCTCGACATGCGGCGGGCGCACCGCCGCGTTCAACGATGCCTGGAGCGGCGCGGCTCTGCCCTCACTCTCCTCGGTCGACGACGGCACGGAATTTAGCATTACCGACCTTTCCAACCCGGCAAACCTTAGAAAGTTCCTCGCACACGACAAAGCGTTCTGCAACAAATCCAGGTATCACAGGTGGACAAAAACATATACTTACGATCAGCTCCGGAAACTGTTCGAGGAATCAATACCGGAATTCACAAACAACCCCGACCTTGAAATCGGAACGCTGAAGGATATTAATGTAACAAAGTATTCGAAGTCGGGCCGCGCGCAGTTGCTGGTAATCGAGACGACAAAAGGCAACTATACTTTCGAGAAAGACCAGATACGATGGGTGATGGGAATGCTGAAAAGCACCATGTTCGTTATAGATAAGGAAGGCAGTGGCACCGGCAGGAAGTTCATATTAAAAGGCGGCGGCTGGGGACACGGAGTCGGGCTTTGCCAGACAGGCGCTATGGAGATGGCGAAAGAAAACTACACTTACGACCAGATACTCCTGCATTATTATCCCGGCGCAGAACTGAAAAGAATCTGGGAATAGAGATACCGACCGCGAAGGGAAATGAAAATGAAAGCACTTGTAACCGGGGGCGCCGGTTTTATCGGATCGCATATCAGCGATATGCTTATCGCGCAGGGCCATGAAGTCGCGGTTGTCGACAATCTTTCCACAGGTAAAAAGGCTAATGTCCCGGAGTCCGCGGCTTTTTATGAGAAGGATATTACCGAGCCGGATATAGAAGAAGTTTTCGAGGCCGAACGACCGGATATCATATTTCACACTGCGGCGCAGATCAGTGTATCGAGATCTGTGCGTTATCCCATGGAAGACGCGAACATCAATACAATGGGCGCGCTCAGGCTGCTGGACCTTTGTGTCAGGTACAAGGCGCGAAAGATGGTTTTCTCATCGTCAGGTGGCACAATCTACGGCGAAGTCCCCGATGCGCCGGCGACAGAAAACTACGGTTTTCATCCCGTGTCTCCTTACGGCATCAGCAAGATGAGTTTCGAGTTTTACCTCGATTTCTACTGGAACGAATATGGACTTGAATACACCTCGCTTCGCTACGGCAACGTATACGGTCCACGCCAGGACCCGCACGGCGAGGCGGGTGTTGTTGCTATTTTCACCCGTCTGCTGCTCGAAGGGAAAACCCCTACGATCAACGGAGACGGCAGGTACGAAAGAGATTACATATTCGTGGAAGATGTCGCCCGCGCCAACCTCGCATGCATCGAAAAAGGCAGCGGCGACGCGTTCAATGTCGGCACGGGTGTTGCCACGGATGTCAATGAAATATTTGCCGCACTCGCCGAAGCTGTCGGATTCGACAAACCGGTGAACTACGGACCTCCTCGCCCCGGCGACCTCATCCGCAGCCTGCTCGACATATCCCACGCCCGTGAAGTGCTCGGCTGGAAACCGCTCGTATCAATAAAAGAGGGCATGAAAGCGACGGTCGATTATTTCAGGGCACAGATGTAATAATCGACTTGATAAGCATGTCTCTGAATCAATACAATCATATTTGAAAGTGAAAGGTGATACCGCATGACTGACAATAACATAAAAACCTTCGAGGAAGCGGCAACATTCCACGGGCATGTCTGTCCCGGACTGGCACTCGGTTACCGTGTTGGTAAAAAAGCGCTGGAATGGCTCGACGCCAACCGAGCGGAAGATGAAGAAATCGTTGCAGTCGTCGAGAACGACTCCTGCGCTGTGGATGCGATACAGGTGCTCACCGGCTGCACTTACGGCAAAGGAAATCTCATTCATAAAGATACGGGAAAAAGAGTCTACACTTTTTTCAACAGGGCAAGAGGGAAAGGCATACGCATAGTCGAAGACTATGTTGTCATGGAATCGCCCGACACTAAAGCGCTTTTCGCAAAATCCCGTTCGGGCGCTGCGACGCCGGAAGAAATGAAACAATTTGAAGAAATAAGAGCGAAGAAGATCAAGGAAATCCTCAGCGCGCCGGACGACACTTTCATCACCGCCGAAGAAACAAATGAACCACCGCCGGCTAAAGCGAGAATCTTTGAAACCCTCCGGTGCGATGCCTGCGGCGAAAAGGTGATGGCCCCAAAAGCCGTCCGCCTGCCCGGCAAGATACTTTGCCGTGACTGCTCTGAAAAACAGTAGTATATTTTTCCGCTATCAGAATTTTATATCCAGCGCCATGTTGAAAAGGGTGCCTGAATAATCGTTCGCACCACTCTGATTTTCTTTTTTAAAGGAAAGCCCCAGCGAGAAGTGATCATCCAGGCGAGTGTCCGACCTGAGCTGGTACTTTGTCCTCGTATATGTCGTCTCTTCCATATTCAACAACAGCGAAATCCTTGTAGAAGTCGAGTACTTATAGTCGACATTCGAGCTGTAGCTGTTTCTCGAAGTACTGCTGCCGCTTCTCGTGAATGTGAAAGCGTTGCGCCATTCGAGGCGCTCGCCCGGCACATACTTTGTCGTAAGTTCGGTGCGCGTCTGGTCCGAAGTGGAGTTGCTCCATGTATTATCCGTAGTGCTGCCAAGTGTCGATGTTTTTCCGTTGTTCGCGCTGAGCATCGCCGTACCGCTCCACCCTCTTTTCGCTCTGCTCCTGTAGCCCGCCCTTGCTCCCACGGTGCGGCTTTCGCTCCTGCTTTTTTGTTCGACACCGGCTTTTGTGCGGCTCAGCCACGGAGTCACTGTCCAGTCTTTCGCGACAGCGACTTTCACACTGAGATTCTCCGCTTCCGTACTTGTGTCGCCGTGTATCGGGTTTGGCCTGTCGGTTCGGTTAAAACTCAGGCTTATCCCCTCCACGATCCCTATTTGTTTCGATGTCGCCGCGGCGCTTATCTTACGAATCGAAGAGTTATTCGACAGGTTCCTGGAATCTCTTGTCGACTGTGTATCGAGATTCGCCGTTATCGTCCACAGCGGCACCGGGATATATGTCAGTCCGAGCACATTCGACAGAGTTCGTGTCGAGAAATTGCCAAGGAGAGGGTCGACGCCCGGCGGCGCGACAAATGCCGCACGGCTGTTATCCGTCGCAAGTTTCAGCCTGAAATTCCGGTTGGGCGAATAGTTCACCGCCAATCCGGCTTTTGTAACATCCCTGTCGCTTGTCCTGTCTGTCGCATCGTCCTGATTGCGGTTCTCGAAGTAAAATTCCGTCACAACTTTATTTTTCTTGCCGAACGGATACTTTATTTCAGTGCGGATTTTCTTCTTTTCAATGTTTGTGAGGCTGACCGGGCGATTGTCGCTGTAAGTGTTGTTCTCGAAGAGCAGGGCCGCGCGCGCGCCGGGTTTAAACCTGTATTCGACTGCTGTCGTAAGCGTGTTGTCGTCGAACTCGACGCCTGTGTGCATGTCGGCCAGATATGTTTGCGAACGGTATTTCAGGTTGAAGAACAAGTTCCTTTTTGGTGACATCTTAAAGTCCATTGCAAGGCGGTCGTGTTCGAGATCGTTGAAGGAAGTCAGCGGCGAGAAATAGGCGCTCTTTTTCATATACTCGGTGGTAAGAGTGCCGAAGGGAAGCAGGAAATCGCCGGTGACGCGGCCTGCCGCACCGCTTTTTTCTACTCCCGTAGTGATAAGCGGTATGTACTTATAGCTTGCGATTATCGTGGTTCCTACAGGGACGTCATCGACAAAACGCAACACATATTTTTCAAAGGAAGGATCATATTCGAGAATGTAGTCCACGCCCGCGCGCTGCCGCGAATCCGCCAGAACGGTGTCGTTGAAGTAAACAGCCTCGGTGTTCGGAATCGCGTCGAACTGGAGCGGGAATACCCTGCCGGAGTCTTCCCCGACAGTTGCCACACGCTCTTCGAGCACCTGCACGGTCTTGAGAGTTATGTCCGAAGTCGTCTCGGCAAACTCGGCGTTGATCCTGTGCGGACCTATTCTGATTCCACCCGTCATGTCGAACAATCTGCGCTTCGAGTCGCCACTCGCCGATTCCGGTTCGGGCACGATCTCGTAACTGATGACGACATACTGATTTGTGTTGTCGTTGGGCGTTACATCGTCGTCGAGAAACACAATCGAATTGTTCGCCGGGTTGATCTCGTAGTCTTCGCCCGCTTTCAGTTCGCGGTGCATATTTTCATTGACATAAAGATACACGACTTCCGGCCCGGGATAGACCCACTCCCTTGAAAGGATGTATTCCGCCTCGCCGTATCCGTATAATTCCTCGCCGTCGATGCGTTGCAGGTAATCACGATTGTAGTAGCTGTAGCTGATGCGCACCTCACTCGTCGCCGAAGCCGCCATGTTTGAAAAGGAAACACTGCCGGTGAAATAGTCAATCGTATAGTCGGTGTCACGGCTCAGGTACTGTTGCGTGGAGCCGGCGAGCAGAAGTACCGACTCGCTGTATACTTTTACATAATCGTGTTTAAGATAGACTGTCGTGTCTGTTGCGAACGTCTCGCCGGAGAATTCCTCGACAATCTCGTAAGTTGTGGTTTCAGCCGTCCGTGCTGTGCCCTCTTCAAGATATGCGACACCAAGAGTAACATTATTCCAGCCGGGGTCGGCCTTTACGGAAATCCCGTTCAAATCACCCGTCCTGATTGACACCTGCTGCACGGATTCATAAGTTATCTCGATCAGGTCCGTCGGATCGACGATGAAGTTAAAAGTAATCTGCCCGAGGAAATAGTCCATATTGTACGCGCCTCGCGACAGTGGACTGCCGTTGAGATACACCGTCTCGCTGTTGTTAAGGATCGAGTTGGCGCGCAGCACATAGGGGCCGCGGATATTGTTTCCATGGAAGTTTTCCCTTGACGTTGTGCTCTTCTCCTTCGACGCCATGGCAGCGACTTCCACGCTTCCGAAATCATAATTGATGTCCAGACCGCGTATCTGTTTTTTGAAGCCCGTCATCGGTCCGCCCCTGAATTCTGCCTGTACATCGCCCAGTTTCGCATACCCGTTTTTGCTGCTCACGTTCACATGGAAATACTGGTCCTGGTATGGTATGTCTGTGAACACACCGTTGACCTTCAGCCCGTTATCAAACTTTTTGTCAATCCGAAGTTTTGTGCTTTGCTGGAGTTTGTCGTTGAAAAACAAAAGTCCGTTGCTCGATAGAAAACCTATTTCGTTCCCGGACGCATTAGCCGTCTGATATTTTATGCGAACATCACCCGATATCGGGCCGAGCGGCCTCCTGCGTACTTTTATGGTCGGTTTTTCTTCTGTTTCTTTTTCTGTCTGTGTGCCGCCGCCGGCCGCTTCCGCAACATCAGCCGGGGATTCATTGGTGGATGCCGGAGGCACTGTACTATTGCCGCTTCCGGGGACACTCGCGCCGGTTTTCGCATCAGCCTTCTTTGTGCCGCGTGTAGCTTTTTGTTCGCCCGCAACATCTTTTTTGCCGGCTTTCGAGGCAGCCGTATTGCGCTCTTCTGGTGTGGCGGTATGTTTCTTTGTATCTTCAGTTCGCCCTTTGCTGAAATCAAATGCGGCGGGCTTCGTCTTCTTCTCTTTCGGGGTTAATTCCTTTGTCGTACGTGTGCTTATTTTATCACTTCGCTCAGGAAGCGTGTTCCACGACATGTCTTTATAAACCTTTTTCTTTTTCGGGACAACAGATCTCGCCTTTATTTGTGCAGAGGTATTATTGCCGTTCTTGCCCTTCACCCCGTGAGAAATTGTAGTATGTTTCGTCTTTGGTTTTTCCGGCAGAGGAGTAATATCTTCGACCTGATTGCTGTCGGCTCTCCAATCTTCGGTCACTGCCGGTTTCAGGTCTTCATACACAACAGGTTCTTCCCCGGCAACTGCGGGCACGATCAATACGACAGCCTTCAATAAGATTATGAAACTGCATACTGATAAGATATATGACTTCATGATTTGTCCGAACAATGATTATAAGTGGAGCTGGTTCCACATCGACGGACTCATTGCCCGCCTCGCATACGTTTTACAACACTTTCTGATTCCGTTTCAATGTTTCTTATCATTTGCGCAACAAGAAGTGAAGCGTCGCTGAGATTACA
Source organism: bacterium (assembly GCA_024278215.1). Classification (GTDB taxonomy): domain Bacteria; phylum UBP15; class UBA6099; order UBA6099; family JAJRTR01; genus JAJRTR01. Next base: position 13,587 of record JAJRTR010000011.1, on the reverse strand, counting down.
TCCGGAAATATTCTCTACGGTATCCGCGTGTCTGTAGCGGTTCGGAAGTGTGCCGTCTGGCATGAACGCCATTATGGAAATGCTGTCGAAACCACGTATCAGGGCGGCATAGCCGTCGGTGAGCATCGTGCATAAATCGAGGCGGCACGGTGGTCGGCCCGCATTTTCAAGGTTGATGGATGTGGCCGCCTCGAGCAGCCTTGCGCCGGTCTTTTTTCTTATCAGTATTCCTTCACCGGAAGTGACTGTTATATCTCCGATTCCGACGTGATCGATATTTATGACATAAGTTCTTGTTTTGTCGTGCCAGTTTTTCTCGAGGTGATGAATCATGCCGAAAAGCCCGGACACCTTTGCTCCTGTCGCGACAAACTCAATTTCCGTATGTCGAAACTTATCACCCGAAAGCTCTGCCGCCGCTCCGAGCATAGCGGCCACGCCCGATGCGTTGGCGTCTGCCCCCGCGGTGTGCCTGCCGCGCAATTCCATGTCTACCAGTATCAGCAAGGCCGCCGCAAGCTGAATGTCGAGTATACCCGCGGCAGCCCATAGCCACACTGGCCGGAAACCCGCGGCGAATATGATTGCGGCCGCGAGTGTACTGGCCATCGCGACGAGGTCGGCGAGGAGTATACACCGGAAATTCTTAACGAGCATCGGGTGAAAAAGCAGCGCGGAACGCGAAGAATCAACATGTGACGAAACAATAACTTTCCTGACTGAAGGCCTCGCGGGTACACGATATGCGACAACATTGCGAGACCGCGACTTCGGAAAAAATACTGACAGCCCGGAAAATCCGGATACATTGAACGTAAAAGAAACAAGTCCGACCAGGCACAGAAGGACAGACAGTACAGGCATTGTGGGGAAAAGAGACCAGGCTGCAATAAACATTATGTAGTGCAGAATGTGGAGCCGGGAAAATGTTCGCAACGCGGGAAACTCGTCTGTTTGCGTGTCATATCCGAGTGCCTCGAATTGTTCGCGGACATAGTCGACCGCCTTCTTTTCCGCTGGAGAAGCAGGCGGTCTCGGTCCGATAGTCTCTGACAGATACCTCACATGGTCTGTCAGCATATCATACATCCTCGATGAAGTTTATAGTTCTCGGAATCTTGTAAGGAGCAAGCCTTTGCCGCAAGTATTTCTGGAGTCTGATCCTGTCCGCGCCGGCGCCGGGGCAAAGAGTAACCTCTGCGGCCACCTTTTCGCCCAGAGAATCGTCCGGCACGCCGAACACCCGGCACGCGCGCACCGATTCGTGGCTGCTGAGTTCGCGCTCCACTTCCGGCGGGTACACATTGAAACCTCCGACGATTATCATCCGCTTTTTGCGGCCGGTAAGATAGATGAATCCGTCTTCGTCCAGTCGCGCAAGATCACCCGTATAGAACCAGCCGTCGCGAAGAAACTTATCTGTCTCTTCCGGCCTGTTGAGATATTTCCCCATCACATTCCGGCCCCTGACGAGCAGTTCGCCGACTTCACCCGCCGGCAGTTCTTCATCACTTTCACCAACAACTCTGACCGATATTCCCTCGAGCGGCGGACCCACGGAACCCCACTTGTTTATCTTCTTATGTATAGGATTAACCGCAGTCACAGGCCCGCATTCCGTTATCCCGTACCCCTGGTAAACAGCAGCATTGAAAGCCGAGCTGAAATTCTGAAGCATTTTTATATCTGACGGGGCGCCTCCCGGGATAAAACCTTTTACGAAAGAAAAATCACAGCCCTTATCTCCATACGCATCAAGCACTTTCTTCAATATTGTCGGCACTGTCGGAAACAGGGTAATGTTCTCTTTTTTTATATCTTCGACGACACGTGACTCGGAAAAAGTTTCATGAAAGACACTTTTACCACCGGTGAGAAGTGAAAGATTCAGGCACACAGTCAGAGAAAAGGCATGATAAAGAGGAATAACAGAAAGAAGAGAGTCTTTTTCGTCGACCATTGCAACTCTCCTGCTCATTTCGGCGTCGAACCTCAGGCCGTCGTGTGTCAGGCATGCGCCCATGGGAACACCATGATATGCGTTTGTATAAATTATCAGGGCCGTGTCGCCAGGTTGTTTCGGCACCGGCTCGAGTATTTCTTTTGTCTCTTCGATCAATACCTTGAGGTCGACTTTAGCCGGATCGCCCATGTTATTGCTATAGAGCAATCGCACGGTATTTCTCTTCGCCGCCTCACTCATCGACTCCGCTACCATGGGATGCGCTATCGCAAGTTTAACGCACGAGTCCTTGAATATGACATCCAATTCGCAGACCGTATAAAATGGATTCACCGTTACAACTTCCGCGCCGACTGCAAAAGAAGCGTAAAGCGCGAGAGCGAACTCCGGTAGGTTAGGCAACGCAATAGCAACCCTGTCGCCGGGTTCTATGCCCATTTCCGCAAACGCTGCCGCCAGCTTCACCACATCGGCGTAAAACTCCGCGTAATGGATGCGCCGGTCATAGAAAATTATGCACTCGCGCCCCGGAAACCTTTCCGTGCTTCCTTTAAGTATCTCTGCAAGATTCATGCGTCTGCCCATCAGTTTTTTTACTTTGTATTCTTCTTAACGGTTCGACAGTACAATTGGCTCTCTTATATTATCCTAATATTTTACCATTCATAAACACGAACATCTACACTCATGAGAAAGCATAAAAGCTGCCTATAAAAAATCACCACGCCGAAGCGTGGCAACTGTGATCAATAGTGTCGTGTCAACAAAGAAAAGACGTAAGATGGGTTAGCGAAAAAACGATAAAAGTGCAGGGCGTGGTACGGTGCCCCCGCCCCTGTCTACACATCTTGTGGCATTACAAGCTTGACGTGACACTGGTGAATTCAGGCTTAATTACAAAACCAGCAATAATTTAACTATATCTTGAGCGCTTTCTTAAGCGCGTTCGCCTTGTCGGTTTTCTCCCAGGAGAACTCGGGGAGTTCCCTGCCGAAATGTCCGTAAGCACTGGTTTTCCTGTAAATCGGCTTTCTTAATTTCAGCTTGTGAATGATCGCGGCGGGCCTGAAATCGAAAACAGCCCGAACCGCTTTTTCAAGAATATCGAGATCAACAGTTTCCGTGCCGAAAGTGTCGAGGAAAATAGAAACCGGTTGTGCGACGCCGATAGCGTAGCCGATCTGTATTTCACATTTTTCAGCAGCACCGGAGGCAACGATATTCTTGGCCGCGTATCTTGCCATATAAGTGCCGGAGCGGTCGACTTTCGAGGGGTCTTTGCCGGAGAAAGCGCCGCCGCCGTGCCTGCCGTAGCCGCCGTAGGTATCGACGATGATCTTGCGGCCCGTGAGACCTGTGTCGCCCATGGGGCCGCCGATGACAAAGCGTCCTGTCGGGTTGACAAACAGTTTCGTCTTTTTACTTATCAACTTCGCCGGGATGACTTTAGGTATAACATGTTTCCTCATATCGTCTTCGATCTGCCTGGATTTCACCTCATCGCTGTGCTGCGATGAAAGCACAATAGCGTCGAGACCTACAGGTTTGCCGTCTTCATAGATAACGGTGACCTGGCTCTTGCCGTCGGGCCTGAGATAGCCCATTTTCCCGTTGCGCCTGACAGCGGACATCTGCTGAGTCAGTTTGTGAGCGAGCGAAATGGGCAGGGGCATCAGCTCTTTCGTTTCGTTACATGCGAAGCCGAAAACCATACCCTGGTCACCCGCACCCTGGGCGTTGAACATGTCTTCACGCGCCTTTTTGGTCCTTGCTTCGTAGGCGGTCGTCACACCCTGGGAGATGTCCGGCGATTGCTTGTCGATTGCGATGATCACACCGCATGTGTCGCAGTCGAAACCATAAGCGGCGTTGTCATAGCCGATCTCGCGGATAGTCTCGCGAACTATGCCCGGCACATCGGGATGCGCCTTTGTCGTTATCTCACCGGCGACGAGCACCAGACCTGTCGTGATCGAAGTCTCGCACGCTACCCTGCTCGCCCTGTCCTTCGCCAGACATGCGTCCAGCACCGCATCCGATATCGCGTCGCATATCTTATCGGGGTGGCCTTCTGTTACTGATTCTGATGTAAATAGAAATCTCTTCACGATAGCGCTCCTTTTAAAATGATTGAAAAACGAGATTCTCCGCTGTGCTCATTTCGATATTTCATAAAAATCAAGAAAGAAAAAATATTATTTTCCGAAAGCCTGCTGAACATTACAAAACCCAAGATAATATATTTTATAGAATGCGGAAACATTTCTCAAGCGCAAAAAAATCATTGTCCCTTGAACCGGTAATACTATAATGACGGAAACAAAATCGAGGCGGCGGTCCGGCAGGTGGATTCGGGTATCCCCAGAGCTTTCTTAGTATAGATGTCACGGTCGAAAATATTTTTCACGCGCATCAGCCGGATAATCCCGGCGGGCGGTATCATGTGCGGGAAAAGGAACGGCCACGGCGGCACGGGATAATCGGTGGCCTGGAGATGGCGGTCGAAGAAGCCGGGGATGTCGAGCATTTTCCTGATATAACCGAATCGCGACAGATTGCAGAAGGCGGACAGGTCGCCGTAGAGGTTCGGGTGCCGGTCGAGCATCGCGACGTAGTTGTCGAAAAACTCGACGGGATGCAGATGGCCCGAGCAGCCGGCGTGAGCGGCGATTACGGTAACGCCCGCGTCAAGCGCCTGCACGAGCCGTGCCGGGTCGCCGTACATCTGGTCGGCGGTGGGGATACAGTGCTCGTAGCCCGTATGCGAAAGCAGGGGTATGTCGAGGGCGGCCATTTTTTCGTAGAACTTCTTCAGTCGGGGTGCCGCCGGGTCGAAGTTCTGGCTGTTGGGAACCCACTTGATCAGCGCGGCACCCTGCGCCGCGACTTTATCGAGTTCGTCCAGCGCGTCCGCCCGCAGCGGATTTACGGAAGCGCCGAATATGAAATCGTCATGCCGGGACGCGACATCATAAACGTAGTCGTTGGGAACATAAACATGTGTTCTTGTCTCATCCAGCGCGCCCGCCCGGTCGTAGACTCCGTCCAGCGCGAGCACGACCGCCCGGTCCGTAGTTTTCGACTCGCCGAGCGCGCGGGCCAGCCGCCGGACATAACGGCGGTCGAATTCGTCGTCGGATATAGCGCCGGTGTAGCCCTGTGCGATTAGCATGGACCTGTATATATAGTTGTTTTTTGTTCTGCGGCTGAGGATCGCCCCGCTGGACGGTCCCAGGGCCACGATGTGGCAATGCACGTCGATTACTGGCGTTCTCCCGCCGGATTGTTCCGTTTCCATAAATGTATCTTAAATCAAAACCCTGTCGGCGACAACTTCCCGCGTCGGCCAAAAGAGCCGCGGGCGACAACTTTTCTGTATCGGCAGCCAATATTGTATTGCGATTTTATATAAATTAGTTGTACAATAACGTGGCTGAACTCACGGTTTGCTGCTGAAGACCGGAAATAGATATAGCGATTAAAACTTTAATGTTGAGATTTTTCTGTAGAATCATAATTTACATGCTTACTTTCGGGTTGCTTGTAAACGCTTATGTATTTGCGGCCGCATCCGCCGATGACGATCCCTTTGCGCTGGATTATATCGAGGAGGAATTGCTCTCGAAAAGGCTCGATCAGATTCCTGTGTTGTCGCCCGGCGATGAAGGCGCGATGAAGGATGTGCCGACGGACCACTGGGCATACGCTTACGTGAAGCACTTGATAGATATCGGACTGCTCGGCGGCTACGAAGACGGTCGCTTCCGGGGCAACGAACCTGTCACTCGCTACGAGCTGGCCGCGATAGTCTCGAAACTTATCACGAATTACAATACGTATCTACAGACAGGCAGCTTTGTGGTGCCTGAACCGCAAACTGCCGGCATGGCGATATTTGACGAGCCTGTGTCAGTAGTCGATTCGATTGCAACCGAACCTGCGGATGCCGGGACGAACGATGTCGCGACAAGCGGCGAAAGTGTCGCCGATGAACCCGCACCCCTGATGACATTGAAAAAAAGAACGGTTATCAGTGGCATTGCGCCTGGGGTGACACCGGGCGAGGTGACACTTGCGCCGAAGCCGCGGATGGGCGTATTTGTTACTTCAGGTATGAAAACACTTGGGCCGGAACCGGAAAAGACAGGCGGCGCGAAGAAAAATGAGGGTGACGAAGCGGAAATACAAAAGGCCGCGGCGACTGATAATAAGAAGACAGTCGATGGGGCGAAAGACGAAAAGAAAGCGACGGCATCGAAAAAAACCGGTAAGAAGAAAACTGGCAAAAAGAAAGACAACAAGGCGGCTAAGGATAAAGAAAAGTATCTGAAGAAGTTGCCCAAAGACCTCAAGAAACTCGATAAGGACGTTAAATTTACGAACCGTGACCTTGAGATACTTCTGGCACTTATAAAATATGTCGAGAAAGGACTTATCAGGGACGCGGCGAAAGACCTGAAAAAAGAAATAGGGAGTGTCAAAAGAACAGCACAAAGGAACGAGCGGGATATAGAGAAACTGGAAGAGCAGAACCAGAGGTTCAAGATCACGGGAAGCGGGACGGTGAATTATGAGCGCAGGTCACGCAGCTGTCCCTATCCCAATTGTAGTTGCGGGACGGATAACGCCGATTGCAAGACGACGGGCACGCCCTGGAAATCGCTTTCACTCAACCAGTACAGCAAGCCGCGAAAATTCGATGATATGACACTGACGAGCAGGTTCAACAACTCGTACAATCTGCACATAAAATACCAGGATTTCACAACGGATAGAAACAACCCGCGCAACTTCAAACTGAGGTCTCTGAATGCGGGGCGCGTGTCGTTCGGTTCGTCGCCGCTGACGACGCTGGGCAGGTCGATAGACGGATTCGTCGCGGAACTCAAGCTGAACGACTACACGATCAAGGGCGCGGTGGGCACACACAGCGGCGACAGCGGCAACTACATATACGCGGCGAACATTACGTTCAATCTGTTCGGCGAAGTTAAATCCTGGGCATATATCACGCGCATATCGAGCTACGACAAAAACGAAACCGACGAGAGCAAGTGGGGCTACTGGAACGGCGGGGACAGTTCGGTAAAATTACCGTGGGAAAAGAATTCGGTCAACAGCATTTATATCAGGTATCCGATGCCGGTTAAAAATCTGTATATAACGACCGAGTATGCGCACAGTACATACAACAGGCCCGGATTCAAGATGCCGTTTCCAAGCAGCGAAAGCGACCCGCCCGGCTACGATGCCTGGGACGACTACTGGAGCAGCATCAAGAGCACATGGACACCCGGCCAGCAGTTCAAAACATGGATAGACATACCGGAACAACGCGACCAGGACGACGCTTTTTTTGTTCTTTTCGATTACAACAAGGGGCCGTTGACCATTTTCCCGATGGGATACCTGCGGCTGGGGCACAATTTTGTCAGCAAGAGTCTCGGCCTGCCGGGCTTTAACACAGACGATTTCGGAATAGATGTCATCCCGATCAATCTTCAGAGCCTTGAGATATTTGTGCTTATGGGCAGCTATAAAAAGCTCGAAGACCACTACAATTACGATTTCCTGTTTGTAAATGGTGGAGAGACGGAGCCGATGTTTTTCGACACAAGCGCAGCCGGAAGCAGCATGAGCACCCTTGTGGGGTTCAATCTTTTCGCGCGTATGAATAGCCGCGGCCCCGAATCGACTCTTGAATTGAGTTACAATTCTCATAAGCTCACTTATTATCTCACAGACGATATATCAGTTTCAGGTAAATATGAAATAATAAAAGCCGGACTTCCCGAAACATGCCTCGACGGCAATTACACGGAAGTCATAGATGACGACGGCAATGTCATAGATAAGTTCATCGGTGATGGTATCGCCGATTGTGTGTCAGGCGCAGACGATCTTTTGATCAAGCTTATGTTCTCGCAGAAGAAGCAGTCGTACAACATGTTCTGGAGAACTTCAAAAAAGTCGGAATTCTCTCTCGACTATGGTTTCAACGACAGCCGCATCAATGCTGTTACAAGCATTCCAAGTATAACATCTGCAATAAACGACCTTGTACCGCAGGGCAAGCAATACTGGATAAAATCGAGCGTTAGATACAAGCTGACCGACGTGTCGAGGGTGGAACTGTGGATGAACCAGTATTATGGCCGTCCGGACCTCACCCTGACAAAGGAAGATGAGCGGCTCGACCAGAGAATCGGCATGAAAGTCTACATGAGTTTCTGACGTTTTGTATTCGTCCGCGGGAGCGGAGAATGGTTCGCGGAGTACAGGACGACAGTAGCACGCAGGGCGGAGACAACAATATGAAACTGTACAGTTGCGCACCGATGAGGGTCGACCTCGCAGGCGGCACACTGGATATTTTCCCACTTTACATTTTCGAGGAAGGCGGCCTCACGCTGAATGCCGCCATTACTCTCATGAGCGAAGTGTGGATCGAGACCTGCACGGGCTCGCGGGTCCGCATCATCTCCGAAGACCTCGGCAGGGAAGTCTCGGCTCCGCGCATCGGCGAGCTCGACCCGGCGCGGGGACTCGATCTGCTCGTGCGCATCGTTCGCTTTTTCAAGGACGCGCCAGGCATGACAATACGTACCCGGAACAATGTGCCGCGCGGCTCTGGGCTCGGCGCTTCCTCTTCTCTGCTCATTGCCCTCTGCTCGGCGCTCAATATGCTGTGCGGCGGCAAATACGACATCGAAACGATAATTGATATCGGCGCGAATCTCGAAGCGCAGTCGATACGCATTCCGACCGGCAAGCAGGATTATTACTCGGCGGCATACGGTGGCGTTAGCTGCATAAGCTTTGACGTGGACGGTACCCGAAGGACTCCGCTTCTCGATTCGGAAGAACTCATAAACGAACTCGAAAACCGCCTTGTCGTCACATTCGCGGGCGAGCCGCGCTTCTCGGGCTCCACCAACTGGGACATGACACGCGCATACATCAACGGCGATAAAAACACTGTCCGGAACATCGGGCGCATAAAAAACACCGCGTTGCGTATGAGAGACTGTCTGAGAAGCGGCGGACTTGAAGCTTTCGGAAGGTTGCTCGGCGAAGAATGGGAAAACAGAAAACTACTTGCCGACGGCGTGACAAATGAACAGATAAACCGGTACATGGAAATCGCGTCCGGCGCGGGCGCGATAGCGAGCAAGATATGCGGAGCGGGCGGCGGCGGGTGTATGATATCGTTCTGTAGCGAAGGCGCTGCCGGCGACGTGCGGGCAGCACTCGCCGACGCCGGGGCGGATGTGCTCGATTGCAGTATCGCCCGCGCCGGCGTGAAGGTGGTCGAAGAGTTGTGAAAAGCGGATAAGGATAAGGCGACAGTGAAACTTTCTGTCCTTATCACATGAGCAGGGAGACCATAGAGACGGGCAGTAACAACAGACACAGGGCAAACCGCGCGGCGCTCGGCAGAAAAGGGTTCGAAGAGATCAGCCCCCGCGTGTGGTCGCGCGAGAGCGGCGCGAAAACGTTGCGTCGCATCGCAGCGACAGACTTGTTCATCAGCGATTTCGACGAATGTCTCTGCCCGGCAATATCGCAGGCCGTCGTCGGGCTGGGCATCTTCCGCCGTGTCCTGCTGTCGCCTTTCGACAACACTCATTCGCATCTCGTAGCGGGCATGGCGCGCAACGCGGGCAGGCTCGTCGGAAAGGTCGCCGTCCAGAGAATCACGGGCCGCGTGCAGAACTCGAAGCTAAACAGGACGTTTGAGCAATTTGTAAAAGGCATACCCGACCAATACTTCCAGGACGCTATCGGCGAAGTCGCCCCGCCGTTTTCCGAGGGCGCTCCGCGGGCTCTGGAGATCGTCGCGAAGCGCGGGGTGCCTGTCGGCGTGGTCAGCCTGGGTATAAATAATGTTATGGACAGGCTGCTCGAGCGTATGGAATCGGAACATGGCGTGCGGGTGAATTTCCGCGACTGCAATGAGGTGGAGATCGACGATGACGGGCTGTTCGTGAGATATTCGCCGGAAAAAACTTATACTGAAAACGAAGATAAGAGGTACAGGGTGCGGGCGCGAGTCGAGGAGTACGGCGCGAGACATGTGCTCGTCGTGGGCCACGATTGCGACGACATAATGATGTTCGACGAGGCGAAAAAACTCGGCGGCACCGCGCTCGGTTTCAGCCCGGCGGGCGACGTGCTCGACATGCTGGACATCGCGGTGATAGCGCCCGACTGGCGGCCTGTAGCCGATCTTTTTGAAGAAGCATTCGGGGTGTAACGAAAATTGACGTTCGACAGCATCAGGATAAAAGGCGCGCGGCAGCATAATCTCAAGAACATTTCGCTTGATATAAAACACGGCAAGCTGACTGTGGTGTCGGGCGTGAGCGGTTCGGGAAAGAGTTCGCTTGCTTTCGACACGATATTCGCTGAAGGTCAGCGCCGGTTTGTCGAGTCGCAATCCACTTACGCACGCCAGTTTCTGGAGCGGCTGGACAAGCCCGACGTCGACTCGATAGAGGGTCTGCGCCCGACGATCGCTGTCCAGTCGCGCAATACGTACAAGAGTCCACGCTCGACGGTCGGCACCGTTACTGAAATCTACGATTACCTCCGGCTGCTGTATGCAAAAATAGGCGAGCTTCACTGCCCGGAATGCGGCAGGCCGGTCGAGCAGTCGACAGTCGACGAAATGCTCGCTGACGCCTTCGACACCTTCACCGGCGTGAAAGCTTATGTGCTCGCCCCGCTGGCGATATCGCAGAAAATGACGCCCGAGCTGCTGGCCGACCTCGTCAGGGCGCGTGGCTACTCGTATATCATGGCCGGCGACGCGCTGATAGACCTCGAAACGGCAGACGCGGAAACTCTTGCCCAGGCCGTCGAACCGCCCGGCGACGAGTTCGACGCGCCGCCCGACGACCGCCAGATTTTCATCGTTGTCGACCGCATCATTATCAATCCGAAAAAGAAAAGCCGCATCGCCGATTCCTTCGAGACCGCCCTCAAGGAAGGGGAGGGCATGTTCTTCGTTCAGTCGGTCGACGGAAAAGTTAAAACCTATTCCGACCTGCCCCGCTGCACCGCCTGCGGCATAGATGTCAAACGCCCGTCGCCGCAGAACCTTTCCTTCAACAGCCCGCTCGGTGCCTGTCCGCACTGCAAGGGCTTCGGCGACGTTTACCTTGTGGATATGGACCTTGTCGTGCCCGACAAAACCAAAACACTCCGCGAGGGAGCCGTCGAGCCGTGGGAAACAAAGGGCGTCAGGAAGTATGTCCGTAAAATGTGGGCACAGCCCGAAGAGGACCTCGGTGTGCGCGTGGATGTTCCTTTCAGTGAACTGACGAAAACCGAGATCGACCGCCTCATGCGCGGCTACAAAAAACTCTACGGGCTCGACACCTACTTCGACAGGCTGAAAAGGAAAACATACAAGGCGAACAACCGTTTCATACTGATGCGTTACCGCAGCCTGAATCGTTGCCCCGAGTGCGGCGGCTCGCGCCTCAACCCGCTCGCCCGCAGTGTTAAACTACGCGGCAGGAACATCGCCCAGCTCGGCGAAATGCCTGTGTCGCAGTTGCGCTGCTTCTTCGACGCGCTCGAACTCGAGGGCCAGGCTGCTGATCTGGTGAAACTCCCGTTGAAGGAAATAAAAGCGAGAACAAAATATCTCGACGAGATCGGACTGGGCTACATCACGCTATGGCGGCTTTCGCGCACACTTTCCGGTGGCGAGATGCAGCGCATTCACCTCGCGGGCTTCCTCGGCTCGCGCCTCACCGGCACTCTGTATGTGCTCGACGAACCTACCGTCGGACTTCACCCGCGCGACACCGACCGTCTCGTGCGCGTGCTCAAAGACCTCCGCGACCTGGGCAACACGATAGTCGTCGTCGAGCACGACCTCCAGGTCATCGCCAAAGCAGACCGCATCGTGGACATGGGACCCGGACCCGGCGAAGACGGCGGTCGCGTCGTCTTCAACGGCACGATAAAACAATTCAGAAAAAACAGGAAGGCGATCACAGCGGCGTATCTCACGGGCCGCAAAAAAGTCTCCGACTTCCACCGCGCAAAACTCAAGACCAAAGCCGCCATGTTTTTGACTATCAATAAGGCATCGCACAACAACCTCAAAAATATCGATGTCCGTTTTCCCATCAACAGGTTCACCTGCGTGACGGGCGTCAGCGGCTCGGGAAAAAGTTCGCTGGTGTGCGACATACTTTATCCGCGCATGGCACGCACGCTGGGCAGGGAAAACATCAAGGCAGGCGACTGCGCGGGAATAAAAAATATCGACCACTTTTCTTTTGTCGAGATGATGGGCCAGGACCCTATCGGTCGCAACCCGCGCGCCAATGTGCTTACCTACATGGACCTCTTCTCGCCCGTTCGTCTCATGCTCGCCAACACTCCCGACGCCAAACGCCGCGGGCTCGGCCCCGGCGCATTCTCGTTCAATACACCCGACGGTCGCTGCCACAAATGCGAGGGGTCCGGCTTTCTGAAGATCGACATGCAGTTCCTCGCCGACGTCTATGTGAAATGCGACGAGTGCGACGGCGCGCGCTACATGCCCAGCATACTCGAAGTAAAATATCAGGATAAAAATATCGCGCAGATTCTCGATCTTACAGTCAGCGAATCCATAGGCTTTTTCCAGAGCGCGGGAACATTCGCGAGCAAGATTTTCGTGCTCGAGGAGGTCGGTCTCGGCTACCTTCGGCTCGGCCAGCCGCTCAACACTCTTTCCGGCGGTGAGGGCCAGCGTCTGAAGATCGCGCGTGAACTCAACTCTTCAGGCAAAGGACACGGACTTTTCATTTTCGACGAACCGACGATGGGCCTTCACCCCGACGAAGTCGGGAAATTCCTGCGATGCGTCGATCGCCTCATCGCGGACGGCCACACCGTGATCGTCATCGAACACAACCTCGACGTGATCGCCAAAGCGGATCATGTCATCGACCTCGGCCCCGAGGGCGGCGACATGGGCGGCGAAATCGTCGCGCAGGGCCGCCCCGCGGATATAATTTCAAATAAAAATTCCGTAACGGGCACCTTTCTCAAGGAGTATCTCGACAAACTCGACACATCGCCTGATTCCTGATTCGTTCAGTTGGTTATGGAATTACTTATGATTTTCTTGCGTTTCCGTTTTTAAGTCAGGAAGTATTTTCCGGGGAACACAATGCAGGAAATCACTCACTCACATTATCAATAATATCAGCATCGTCGATTTTGGTATTTATATCTTCAACTGCTTTATCATCCTTGCCGAATTCCTGTTGCTTAACGTCTATTATCTTCATTATATACGCACCCTGATCTGAAAGCGGGACCAGGTCGGTCGAGTTTTCGTCGAGTCCGTCGCCCATGTCTTCTCCGAACCTGTCCCTGACCAGCTTGACGAACCTGCTGAACTCATTCTGCATTTTTTCCATCTTAAGACGCATGTGAAGTATTACTTCTATGCCTGCGAGGTTGATGCCGAGGTCCTGATGAAGACGGACGATTCGCTGAAGTTTTTCCACATCACGCATTGAATACAGACGCGTATTGCGGGAAGTCCTTTTCGGCACGACAAGGTTGGCTTTTTCGTATATCCGCAATGTTTGCGGCGGTGTATCGAGCAT
>JAJRTR010000207.1 GCA_024278215.1 bacterium | reverse complement strand
GTTTATTGTGCCGACTGTCTTTTTGTTGACAATGCGCAAAAGTTTGTTCGCCGGAGGGTAGAACCTGTTATTGTCGTAACTCATGACCTTCGCTGTCGATCTCTTCGCAACTTTTGCGATGCGCGCCGCATCCGCCGCATTACAGGCAAACGGAGGAGCGAGCAGAACATTTTTGCCTGCGTCGAGCGCCGCAAGGGCGCGTTCGGTTCTTTCGTCGCACGATTCGAGCAGTTCCACTATAGCGACATCATCATCGGCAAGAACATCGTCGAAATCGCCGATGACTTCAAGTCCACCGGACTCGGCGACCGAGGCGGCATCATGGCTGCCGTCACATACAACACCCACTACTCCGGCAATTGCCACACCGTTATACGCGCCGGCGTGCAACCAGACTTCACACGGGTCCGCGCCGCATATTACAGATTTTAAAGTTGTGTTTGTTTTATCTTTATTTGACATTCAATCCATATTCTCACAGTCCATCTGATCAAAAAAGAAGGTGCCTTCAATTAGTTCGCGGATTTCATCTTTTCGTGATTCCCGAAGCATCCGGCGCAGTGTGTTCGTGTTGGGCGGTCCGCTCTTGATCGCCTCAATCAGTTCGTCGAGGCTGTCGCGTGTGCCTTTGTCCGGCGCGATTCCCCGCAGAGCCCGCAGAGCTTTTATCATCGCGCCATCGCTGAGATTCGCAATACCGCGCCCGAGCACGCCCGCGATTTCCGTGATAACATCAATCTGTATTTTCTTCCGGAGCCGCATCTGTTCTCCCTGAAAGTTTCAAACTATTATGTCGTCGGGCCGTACCACTGCTCCAGTCCGTGAACTATTCAGAGCCGCATGAGCAAACTGCAATACTGCCTTGCCGCGTTGCCCCGAAAGCAGCGGTTCGCCGCCTTCTTTAATACATTTAATGAAGTGGCGCACTGACTCGATGAAAGAATCGAGCCAGTCGTCGCGAATATGTTCGTAATTGCTAGTCCGGCCGTTTCTATAGAGGACAAGCGCCGGTTCGTCCAGAAGTTTCGCCGTACACCTGTTGATCCATATCACACCTTCGGTGCCGATTATCTCGACACGCTCGTCGACAGAGTAATATTTTGATTTCACAGTCATGCCCGAGGACATAGTCGAGTCGAGGAGCCCCACACGACCGTTTTCCTTGAACGTCCATGACAACATAGCAGGCACATCCACAATTCCATACGACCGGTCTATCCAGCCGTTGACCTCGTCGACAGCACCCATGAGATGAATCGCAAGCGAGAATTTATGATAGCCGTCGTCGAAGATATTCGGTCCGCCACCGCAGGCTTCCTCGTTGAGTCGCCACAGCCAGGTTTTCAGCGGCACTTTCCAGCCGCCGCGCGCCGCGCTGCCCAGGCGTATCCTCATACTCAGCGGTTCGCCTATCGCTCCGTCTTCGATGAGTGACTTCGCCTCCGCGTAGGGCGGGTAAAAAACAAAATTTTCAAACACCTTGAGCATCACGCCGGCTTTTTCCGCCGCCTCTATCATCTCATCGCACTCGGCGACCGTCATCGCCATCGGCTTCTGAATGGAGACATGCTTGCCGGCGGCGCATGCTGCGACAGTGAGTTCCTTGTGCAAATGATGCGGCACGATAATCTCTACCGCGTCGACATCCGGGTCCTCGAGCAGGTGCCTGTAATCGGTGTAGCTCTTCTCGGCGTTCCATTCGTTCTTTCTCTTTTCTGCAACTTCGGGATTCGAATCGCACACGGCGTATATACGCGCGTCGTCGCTGCGCAGGTATCCCGGCGCGTGCAGGTCGCTTATCCTGCCACATCCTATCAGTCCGAAATTTATTATTGACATATTCTATAACCTGTCGTAACACAGGCCAAAACGATATTCCGAATATTATACACCAAATATCCGGCGTTTTCCGTGATGAACTACAATAATGGACAAAGCAGCCGTCCACAGTTGAATCAGAATTTTGCAATGGGCTCCTAACCCGGCAAAGCCGGAACCAAACAGGCCGCATTTTCGTGCCCAAACAAATGCGGTTTGAGCACGGCACACAGAGTTTCATCGTTCCAAAGGTCTACCTTTGAAAACGCCTGTAACTGGAAGCTCCAGCTTCCAGCAATCTCTTCTTCATCGGTTTTTTACCATCCTGCGTAGCATTTCAGTCGTAAGGGCCTTAATACGTGAATTGCCGATTTTTGTCTGCACTTTTCGCAAGTTCTTCCTTATTAGTGTTAGGTCTTGCATGGTTTTCGTTCAGCCAATACTAATGTTTTTGTTTGTGACATTCTTTGTAAAATATTTTACATGTCAAGCCCAAATCTGTATAATACTAAAATTACTATCATATTGATGAACTAGGCAATGGTTGAAATATTGTTTTGACGAATGGCCGGGAACACCTTTGCTGCAGGTGAACAAAAAACCTGATATACATAATAGCATATACAGGATGCCCCCGACGTAACGGTATCATCACAAAATAACAAAAAAACGTGTTTTTGCTCCGGAGGGTGAAAAACATTTTTTATGAAAAGGTGATACATGAGTCCTGAAATTTCAGCAAAAGACAAAATGCTATGGATCGAGGTATCGAGAGATCATATCACTGCTTATCTTCATGTGGCACCCGGTCACGAGCCGACGCTCAATGATATAAAACGCCTGCTAAAAAAAGAGAATATAACGTATGGCATTAAAGATGACACCAAGATAAATATCTTTCTCTCGAATATGGACCTGTATGATTATACCCTGGTTATTGCTACGGGAAAACCCTTTACACAAGGTAAAGATGCCGAACTTATTTATAAGTTCGAGAAAGACGCCCGCAGCACATTCGACGCTGAACTCGGGGACAGGGATAAAGTAGATTTCAGACAGATCGGCACTATCGCAAGTGTACGCGAGAATGATGTTATTCTGCGCAAGGAACCTGCGGAGCAGGGCAAGGAAGGCAAAACGATATACGGGCAGACACTTCCCGGCGAGTGGGGGATGGATGTGAATATATCACCTGGCACAGGCGTGAGGCTTGCCGACAACAGGAAGGACTACATTGCAGAAATCAGCGGTGCGCCGATAATTTCCGGCGGAGTGCTCAGGGTTGATCCTGTATACATTGTCGATGGCGATGTTGATTACAGTACAGGTAATATAACATTCGACGGCACAATAGGCATAAAGGGAAGTATTCTGGACGGTTTCGAGGTGAACGCGCGCGGCGATGTGATAGTGGAGAACACAATACAGAGCGCGCGTGTGACCGCCGGCGGTGATGTTGTTGTCAAAAGAGGAATTCTTACGAGGAACAAAGGCCTCATTTCGGCCGATGGCGACATCTACGCGAAGTTCATCGAGAATTCGATTGTGGAAGCTGAAGGCAGCATCATTGTTGAAAACGCTATCATGAACAGCAGCGTGTACAGCAACAAAAGAGTGATAGCACTGACGGAAGAGGGGGCGATTATAGGTGGACGGACAATAGCTTATGACCGCATTGTTGTGAGGAATCTCGGCTCGACGGCCCATCCTAAAACCTACGTACAGGTGGGCTACAAATATGAGATACAGAGACGCTACATGGACGAACTCGCCAGGCTGCGGGGAGTCATGAAGCAGTTGACGGAACTACAGAAAAACTATGAATTCGCATCGAAAACAGCCGGCGACGACATCGAAAAAACTGGATATATTCGCGGAAAAATACTTAAACTCGACCGGGTAAAAAAACAGATGCAGGAAGACATTTACGAACTCAGCTCGAGTCGTGTTTTCAATCATCTGGCCATGGTCGAAATAGAGAACATGATATATCCGGGCACAGCGGTTTTTATCGATGATTCCGTTTACAGAGTGAAAAAGGAAACAAAATTTGCAAGCTTCAAATGGGACACCGACAAGAAGATGCTGTACCTGACATCGTTCGATGAATCAGGCCGTGAGTTCAGGCGCGATTCGAAACGAAGGGCGAAAACGGTAATCATTATCGACGATTCGAGAGCCGTCAGGCAGACGCTCAAACTTCTGCTCGAGAAACTGGGCCTCGAGGTCGTCGGCGAAGCTGAAAACGGCAGGCAGGGGCTGGAACTTTATAAAAAGCTCAAGCCCACACTGGTTACCTGCGACATAGCTATGGTCAGGATGGACGGAATAGAAACTCTCAAAGCAATCAGGGAAGAAAACGAAGATGCGAAAGTTATTATGATTTCATCAATAAGAGACAAAAAGAAAGTCCTCGAATGTGTCGTACAGGGCGCATTCGATTATGTATTGAAGCCATTTGTGCCCGGAAGGGTCATCACAGTGGTTAAAAGCGCATTGGAAAGTTGATATATGAGAGACGATTTTTTCACCAGGGAAGAGCTTCTCCGACTCAGGAAAATCACACTGGAAGAACTTGAAGAGTTGTACGAAAAAATCGTCATTTGTAATGATAGTCTGGACAAAACGGAAAATGTCGAGGCGGCAATAGAGGAGTTGGGGCGCTTATTCCACACAATTACGGGAACAGCAGCGCTGGCAGGTTTCGAGAAGGTCAGCAAGGTAGCTTCCCTCACCGAGGATTTTCTGAAAAAAGACGGTGTATTGCCTGAAATAATCAAAGAACCGATGACAAAAGTCATACAGCAACTTAACATGAGAATACACGAAGTCAAATCGAATATGAAGGAGTGACGATGTCGGACATTGAGCTGCAACTGACTAATTTCAAACTCGAAGTGCTCCAGGAGTTGATACATGCTCTGCCGGGGTCGCAGGGTCCGAAAGAGACTCTGGATTTTATAATGAATCGTATATTCAGTCTTGTCGAGATGGAAGGCGCTTCAATTCTCTTGATCGACGAAGACACGGACCGGCTCGTGTTCCATGTAGTCAGGGGCCAGAAGGAAGACGAGTTGACAGGAACATATATGCTCGCCGATAAAGGCATAGCTGGAAAAGTTATCTCGACAAGAAAACCGGCGCTTGTCGACGACACAAACACGGAAGATGATTTCAACAAAAGCATAGACAACACAGTCGGCTACGAGACAAAGTCCCTTATCGCCGTGCCTATCAAGTCCGGCAAGAAAGTAATAGGTGTGCTTGAAGGTGTCAATCTCGATGTCGATGAAATCGACAGCCCGTACGAGCTTACGGAATTGTTCGAATGTTTCGCAGACCTGATAGCGATGACGCTCCAGCACAGGGATGTGGTCGAAAAACTCAACAATGACGTCAAATACACGAAAAGCCTCCTCAACGTCAGCCATGCCGTGAACAGTGCTCTCGACCTGCGTGATGTGCTCAACACAATCATGAATTCAGCAAAGAGGATGCTCGATGCCGAAGCCTCTTCGCTACTTCTCGTGGACAGAAATACGGATGAACTTTACTTCTTTGTAGCGCACGGAGACAAGAAGAGCATGCTAGAGAAAAAAACGGTGCCGCTGGACAAGGGCATTGTCGGTCACGTGGCCACAACCGGCATCCCGCTTATCGTCAACGATGCTTATGCAGACGAGCGTTTCGATCCATCGTTTGACAAATTTACAGGATTTACAACAAAATCGATCCTCTGTGTGCCTATGTTCAAAGCCGACATTCTGATCGGAGTGCTCGAAGTCATCAACAAAAATGACGGCAGTAATTTTGACGATACGGACATCGATCTGCTCCAGACTATCGCCAACGAAGCCGCTGTCGCCGTAAAGGGCTCTTTGCTGCAGGAAGAAAAAGACGATCTCTTCCACGGCGCTCTCCGGGCTCTTGCAAGCGCTGTCAGCATGAAAGACGAATACGAAAAAGGGCATTCCGAGCGCGTAGCCTTTTATGCCGTGCAGATCGGCAAGTGCCTGCGCCCCGACGACTGGAGACTGCACGAAAATTTGCGTGTCTCGGGCATGATTCACGATGTCGGTAAAATAGGCATTCCCGACACGATCCTCCTGAAATCCGGCAGGGTCAGTGACGCCGAAAGAATGATAATCGAGACACACTCGACTTTATCACACGAAATCGCAAGTTCCATCGGCTCCATAAAAAACAGCCTCATGGGAATACTCCATCACCACGAACGTTACGACGGCAAAGGATATCCTGGCAAATTAAAAGACAGCGAGATTCCCCTCACTGCGCGAATACTTGGAATCGCCGACGCCTACGATGCTATGACCACCGAAAGACCTTATCGCCGGAAAATGGAACCCTCTGCCGCTGCCGAAATCATAAAAAAAGGTTCGGGCGAGCAATTCGACCCTGAAATTGTCGAGACATTCCTTTTTGCCCTCGAAGCAGGTCTTCTCGACCGTGACTCGATACCGGCTATGGACTCCGATTACATTAAGAATCAAACTTTTATCCACAGTTAAGTTTTATTGCTGGTTTTGCGTTTTTTCGGGCCTGTGAAGTTGTGGGCTTTAAGCCTGCATTGGTGAAATATACGGGCTACATTGGAAACGCCTGTAACTGGAAGCTCCAGCTTTCACCGATCTCTTTTCAGCATTTCTTTATCATCCTGCGTAGCAGTCGTAAGATACTATATGCAACGACACAGTCGTTGCACTCCAAAATATTCCCAGGTCAATGCATTCCCATGTATATCCCGTGAACAATTACCACTGACTTTTGAGCATCATTATTGATTAATAGTGGATGGCAAGCCGTCATATTTCATCATATTGAATATCCGGCTCGTCGTTTTCCTTTTCCATATTGAAAAGGATGTGGAACAGGGCCGCGGTTGGAATAATAAACGCTGTCGCGCCCGGCACGATTCCGGAATCGTTTACAGCAAACGCGACCAGCGCGCCCAGCAGCGATGCGGCATACGCATGTTTGAAGTTCGGATTTATCTCGAAAAGCCGGCGGAGTCTGTTAACCGGAAAGTAATGTGCGGCAAACGCAAATACAAGAGAAATAATAAATATCGCACTCCAGAAACTCGCCTTTATAAGCCTCAGGTTTACTGCCAGTTTACGCCCGACCACTTTAAGGAGTTCGGGCATCCCGCCATCGCCCGCCACCCGCAGAACAAGTCTTGTCACATGTGAGTTGTTATCGGTGAGTAAGACATCCACACCGATAAAAACGCCGACGAAGATCGCAGCCGCAAACAGGGCCGGGAGCACACTGCGCCAGTTGAGGCGGCCTTGATAAATAAGAAGGATCATGAATATATAAGCCACGGAACACGATATGAGGCCGCCGAGATTTGCGCCAAGCGCGGGGCTGCCCACGATGTAGACACATGCGAGGAAAATAATGCAGGCAACGAACTTCAACAGCCTGCTTAAACGCGGCGCGGCATCCATTGCAAGGCCGATGAATACAACCGGTGCGCTTATCATAAAACCCATGAATTCGTTGCCGATACCATAGAAACGCGCCCCGCTCTGCGGATAATATCCGAGCGCCGAGTTCATTATCAATTCTCCGCCTGTCAACTGATCCGCGGCAAGCGAGAGGAAGTAAACGGCGGCGACGAACATGTATTTATGCCGGGAACCCGGCATCAGGGAAGCTGCTCCAGCAAGAACTATACATAAAGCGAAATAGCCGACAATGAAGAAAGCCGGCCCTTTTTCATAAGGAATACCGGCGGCGAAAAGGAATGAAATGAACATGCAGGAAGTGCCTATTAAGAGGCCGGAAAGTATGTGCCGCAGGCTCTTGCCAACTTTTGCAACAAACATTGCGGCGGCAAAACATACGATAAGCATAGCGAGATGCCACAGGACAACATTTTTCAACATGCCGTAACGGTTTTCGACGAAACTGTCGCGCCGGAACACATCCCTGATATATTTGTGCGTGTTCGAAAGAGGAATAAATTCAAATGGAGTTCCGACAAAATCAGGGGCCGGTTCGATGCCGAAATATGAGCAGACATACGGCGCGAAGTCTGTGTTGAGAACAATGCCGCGCCTGCGCGTCGAGCCCGATGTAAGCACGGCGGAGCCCGACCCGACACCTGCGCCGACAATCAGCAACGGAGTAAGCGTTTCCTTTTTTTAGTAATCGCTTTCATGGGCCGCGGGGCTGATCAGAATTATTTGTGTCATGGACATGTCTATACTGTCAAGAAGAAAAGCGAAAGTGTTGTCGAGCATAGCAAGCGCCGCCTTCTTTGCTGCTTCGACCTTTTTATCGTCGGCATACAGGGAAAATCTTTCGGCACGTGATGTATCGCCGAAATCAGCGACAACGAAGTCCGCCTTCGATAATGCGTCGAGCATGGCGTCCCTGAATGCGGCAGTGTCGAGCATCGCGCCGCCCGGAAAAGCATCCGACCGGGACAGGAGATTCCCGGAAACATTTCCGGCGGCAGCTTTTCCGTACTCGTCCAGAGCGACAATCGACGCGCCTCTTCGCGGCAACGTATAAAAATCGGAATTGCCCACAGCGGCGGTTGTGTATCCGTTCTTCTCAAGAAGCCCGGCGAGCGCGCCCGGCCTTGCGCCCCATCGAGTGTCGAGGTTTTTGTTGCGCAGCGCCGCCCAGCCGATATGTACTATTCCTTTCTCCGGCGCATCCACCCCCGTGTCTGTAGTAAATATCGTCCCCGCGGGCCGACCGCCGTAAATTTCATCGACGTTGAAAACGAGTGTGTCGTCTTCGTTACCGTCGCCGAGCAGTCCGGAGCCGAGTGTTACATAAGCTGCCGTTGAGCTCTCGCGGTTCAGTGTTCTTGTGACAAGTAATCCTATCGCGCCCATTTTTCCGGCTCCGCGCACATGCCGCATCTCCGCCGCCGACCAATCGTCAAACGATATTCCGTCCGCGATCACAACAAGCATTTTCCGCCCGCCCACGTTTCCATCTGCGGCGAAAACAGTTGCCGGCAAGAATATAATCGACACAGGAATGAGGATACATGTCAGTACAATGCAGGCGTACTGCGCTTTAACAAAAATGAGGTTAACTGATGTTTGAGAGGCTATATTCATTATTTGCCGCTGTAGAAAAAAAACCATATCCAGAAAACTGAACTAATAATTATGAATAATATGACCTTCCACGGAGAAAAAATCTTTTTTCGCACATCGGAGAAATCCGGTTCCCGCATGTCGGGCATGTCCCAGTCGGTCGTGTCGCCAGGCTCTGTGTAAGCTCCACTGCCGCCACGCTCCAGTGCTTCGCGTTGTCTTCGTTCTTTCTCTTTTTCGTCCATAGGATACTCACGGCAGGCGGTTAATATTCACGATTGCGGCGCACAGTAATCACCGCGCTCCGCACTTTTGTTTACATTATGATGCCTTAACGCAACCCCGGTTCTTCCGGTTTTTGAACCCGCATTTGTGAAATATGCGGGTTATACATTGTCCTCAGCCGTTACATTATGTCTTTCAATAAGCCCGCGAGATTGAATTTGTAGTATCCGTTTTCTGGTGCCGCGATCCAT
>JAJRTR010000206.1 GCA_024278215.1 bacterium | reverse complement strand
AAATTATGTTCGTAGCGAGATCGAGCGAAATTGTTCGGAGCAAGGCGGAGGTGTAAAATCCTCGCAGGCGTACTTGTAGAGTACGTCGAGGACGATTTTGTGCCGACAACGCAGCTATGGACAATAGCAGCCGACCGCAGCCGAATCAGAATTTTGCAATTGGCTCAACTAACTGATAATACTACTGACAGATTCCGGACGCCTCGATATTTTACGTGTAAAAGTCAGGATTCTATGTTTCGGGCAGCATGTATTTATCCGCAGGGGGGTAGTACCTCTTGTTGAATGCGTTTTTCAGCTTATCCATAAGGTTTTCTATAGCGATAGGCTTTTCCAGGTAGTCGAAAGCATCCATCTTCATGCCGTCGACAGCCGTGTCCAGCGTCGCATGGCCTGTCAGCATGATGACTTCTATTTCCGGATTCGACTTCTTGATTTCTTTCAGTGTTTCTATCCCGTCTATCCCCGGCATTTTGACATCGAGCACTACTATGTCGTATTTCTTTTCACGAACAGCCTCGAGCGCTTCCGTTCCGCTGTACACGCATTCTACCTCGAGCTCGCGCGAACGCAGCCGCTTTGCCAGCAGGTCCACAAATTCTTTCTCGTCATCTACAAGCAGTACCTTATAATTATCCATAAGACTTATTCTACCGTATGCTTCAGCTCTTAACACTAAACATATATGGCAACCGGCATATTAAGCAAACTGCCACTATACTAATTATATTGCCATACACCATGTATAGTCAATTACTATGAGCCAATTACAAAATTATGTTCGTAGCGAGGTCGAGCGAAATTTTTCATAAGCAAGGCGGAGGTGCAAAATCCCCGCAGGCGTAATCGCCGAGTACGTTGAGGATGGTTTGTGCCGACAACGCAGCTATGTACAATTGCAGCCGACCGCAGCCGAATCAGAATTTTGCAATTGGCTCCTACATGAAATGATTGTTTTCATGTCCGGAAGTTTCGGGAGCTGCTGCGTTTATCGAAAAAGATTCCGGTTGTTGCGCCGGGCCGGGATTTTCGTTCGTAAGCTATAACGACATTTTCATTTCCGCTATCCCGGACTGACGAGCCGGGCTCAGTGTTGCCGGTTCGTTATAATGTTTTCGTGCACAATCTTTACTTTATCAGCTTGTATTCTTTCAGCACTTTTTTAAGCGCCGCCCTTTTCTTTGCATCCATCGGCGTCATCGGCAGCCGCATCTTCGCATCGACAGTTCCCATCATGCTCAAAGCGGTTTTCACCGGGGCCGGGTTGACCTCGAGCTCCATTGCTTTCATAAGCGGGAGTATCTTATAGAAAAGCTTGCGGCTTTTTTCCGCGTCGCCGTCGAGATACGCGTGAATGAACCGGGCCATCTTTTTCGGGATGATATTCGCCACGACCGAGATGCAGCCCGAAGCGCCCAGCGCCAGCAGCGCGAGCGTCCACGAATCGTTGCCGGAGAGAATCGCGACCTTCCCGTTTGTGCGGTCCAGCACATCAGCCGCGTAGTTTATCCCGCCGCTGGCGTCTTTTACCGCGATGAAATTGCCGGCCTCCGACAGTGCCTGCACAGTCGCGGGCTCGATCGTCACGCCCGTTCGTCCCTGGTGGTTATAAAGCACGATGGGAATATCCACCCTGTCGGCGACGCGTTTGAAATGCTGGTATATCCCCTTTTGAGTCGGCTTGTTGTAGTAGGGGGCGATCATCAGGGCGGCATCCGCGCCTGTTTCCTTAGCGTGTTTTGTCAGGGACAGCGCTTCCTCGGTCGAGTTCGAGCCTGTGCCCGCGACAACCGGCACGCGCCCCCTTGCCTGGTCCACAACTATCTCGACTACCCTGTGGTGTTCTTCATAGCTCAGCGTACACGATTCACCTGTTGTTCCCACGGGCACCAGCGCGTCGGTCCCCTGTCTGATGTGCCGGTCGACCATCCTGCGAAGCGCAGCTTCGTCGATCCCATTTCCTTTAAACGGTGTGACCAGCGCCACGATGCTTCCTCTTAACATATTCTGCCTCCAATTGATCCTTTTCTTCCAGCCGTACCGGTCAGAACTTATGCTCGACAGGCCGGACATTTTCTCCGTCCGGAATTTCTCTGACGCCCCTGAAATCGTCTTTTCTCACATCCGGGAAAATCACGCAGTTGCGTCCGATTGTCGTATTGTCCGGCACTTCCGCTTCCATGCTGACCAGTGTGATCGACGTGTTGAGTTTGTCGGAAAATTCGGAATTGGGCACATCGCAATCGTAACCGCCGATGCGGCAACCGCGCCCTATGTTGGGTTTGCCCTCGAAGTGCTGCGCCCGCGATACAGTGTCCAGAATCGACCTGTTGATTATGGTGCCCTCTCCGATGTGGTTGTTGGGCATGATCAGCGAATCATATATCTCCGCGCCCTTGTCCACCTTCACATGCGGGAAAATGATGGACCTCTCGACATGGCCGTCTATCAGAGACCCCTGCGTGATAACCGAATTCTTGATCGAACCGTACTCGCATATTTTAGACGGCGGCTCGAAGCGTACACGCGAACGCAACGGACTTTTTATGTCGTAAATATTCAGTTCCGGCATGATCTTTATCAACTCGAGATTCGATTCGAAATACGAGTCGATCGTCCCTATGTCGCGCCAGTAGCCGTTGAATCTATAGGCCATGACTTTCTCGGTTTTTATCATTCGTGGGATCATGCCGAAAGTAAAACTGGCAGGTTCGCCGTAGCGGCTTTTTTCCTCTTCTATCAGGTTGCGCACAAGCACATTGAGGTTGAAAACATATATCCCCATCGAGGCGAGCCGCGTGTCGATGTCGTGTTTCGGTTTCTCGATATATTCGACGACTTCGTCGGCGGCGTTTGTCTTCATCATGCCGAAATGATGTGTCTTCGAGCGGTCCACCTCCGTAGCGGCGATAGTCATGTCAGCGCCCGCGTCTTCGTGAAATTTTATTATCTTGCGATAGTCTATGATAGACACATAATCGCCGGGCACCACAAGCACATAAGTAGGGTTCTTCTCGAGCAGGTAGTCGAGCCGCTTGTAGACAGCATCCGCGGGGCTTTCGTAGGCCTCGTGTGCGCGGTGCGGGAACAGGATGTCGATCCGTGCGATGGCGCGGTCCATCGTCCATGCGAAAGAGAGGTGTTTGAGCATCGAGTCGGGCTGATATTGCAGCAGCAGTCCGACATCGGCTATCTTCGAGTTAATGATATTGCTCAGAACAAAATCAATAATCCTGTACATGCCGCCGAACAGCACGACAGGTTTCGCGCGTCTGTGTGTAAGAGTCAGCAGCCGGTTGCCCTCGCCGCCGGCAAGCACCATCGCTAGAATATTCGCCATCTGCAGTAGCGCCCTTCTACCCTGGAAGTGGTCTTTCGCGGCCTCTTTTTTCCGCTCCGCTCAGGGAATATCATTATAACAAATAATTCACGCAATAAACAATAACCTGATTCCGGCGCGAAAGTCGGGAGGGCGGTTTTGCGATTCCCCGGATTTCTTTGTGAAAAATCCGGGCTATGGACAATAGCAGCCGACCGCAGCAGAATCAGATTTTTGCAATAGTATTTTACAACTCAAATGCTACGCAGGATGGTAAAGAAATGCTGAAATGAGATCGGTGAAAGCTGGAGCTTCCAGTTACAGGCGTTTCCAGGGTAGACCTTTGGGGCGATGAAACTCTGTGTGCCATGCTCAAACCGCTTTTGTTTGGGACGAAAATGTGAACTTTTGGTTCCGGTTAAGCCGGGTTAGGCTCGCACAAGAGTCATTCCGCTCGGAGCTGAAAAATCCGCTTTTTATACCGGCCTGTTACCGGTGCTTTGAGCCGAGGAGAGAGCTCTGGAAAATCACGCCTTTTGTCGACAAGCTCCTGAAAAGAAAATCGGCGATAACGCGATGTCCACGCGCGTTAGGGTGACGGTCAGGAGTGCCGTAGAAATACTTTCCCCGCATGAAGCGGGCAAGGTCGATGAATGGAATATTTCTTGACAGAGCAAACTCGCGCGTCTGCTTTTCAATTTCACGCATATTCTTACCTGCAAGCCAGATGGAAGGATATGTGCAGACAACAAATTTTATTTCAGTGTTTTTCATCTGTTCCGCGAAATCTTGCAATTGATGAGTTAATAATCCCTTATCCACGGCCTTTCTGTCATTTGGTCCGGTGATGAGAATGACTACATCGGGATCGTATTTGAGTGTCTTTTCCTTGAGTCGCGCCAGAGATTGCACAACAGTGTAGCTGGGCACTCCTCCATTGATGACCTGGAAATTCACGCCGCGACTGTTCTGCCGCAGAAGAGTTTCGAGAATTCGACAGAAAGTAAGCTTCTCCGACACGAGAAAACCATAGGTGGCCGAGTCACCCATGATTGCGATGCGTATTGTGTTGGCAGGCTTTTCCAAAGATATATCCGGTCCACGGAAACCGTCCTTGTTGATTCCCGCCCTTGTGGAATAATTCAGTTCGGAGCGGGTTCCATCCGGTGTTTTCCGGAAAGACCCAAGTGCGGAAAGATGGCGCGTTCCAATAACTATGGTTATATACAGGAGCAACATGCCTATCCAGAGTATTGTCCTTCCCATGTGTTTGTTCCGCCCGGCAATCGTGCTTCTGATAACGCCCTGAATCATACGTAGCGAAAAAATGGCCGTCAGAATATACAGGTTGATTATTAACATGTATTGGAAGTGTGCCCGCACATCGAGCAGAGACAAGGCAGTCGTGATGATTGCCGCCGTGACCAGGTCGCATAAAAAGATTCCTTCAAGCTCACACCGCAACGCGTGTATCGCGAACAACCGATTCCTGACCAGGGTGTACGTAGCCGCGAGCAGAATGATCGAAGCGACACGGTTCAGGGAAAACATTATAAGAATGAAAAAAGATAGCGTTATACCCGCGAGGACTTCCAATAAAAACAATTCAACGACCAACACGGGAAAGCTCAATACCGTGCGCATGGAAATAAAGTGATCGCCGCGCGCGGCAGCGCCTTTTCGTTCGAGACCCAGCCCCATCGCGGCGTTGGAAAACAGTACCGGTATCATCAGAATTGGGGTGGGGAGAACATACATGAAAAGCACACACAGCATGATATTGTAAAACACCAGTTTTCTTATTGTGCTTTTCGGTACCTCTCGAAGGAAATACGCTATTTCATTGAATCCATTTCTAATTACACGCATAAAATAAATGCTTTTCCCTCGCGTTCTGATCGAAAGGATTTCCCGAAGATTACTCTCCGCTTGTGCTTCTTCCCGGCTACGGCGTATTTGTTATAACGTGAGACTTCCAGGGTTTCAGTCAAGCACGGTTTGATTGGTTTCGCTTGACAACGAGTTTAAACTTCCCGCCACCTTTCCGGATTTCGGCTATTATCCGTCCGAAAACACTAAACAAAAAAACAGTCCATGTAAAATAAACAGCGACTACAAATATCTGAAGGATTATTGAGACAACGAGATAACTCACAGCTTAACTGCCTTGTCCTGTGAAAGACTATGTCCAGACATGGAAACGGACCTCCATCTTGGGGTTCCTCTTACAGAATATTATACCACGCAATTCGGATATAGCGGTTATCAATAGTACTGGACAGTACCAAGTTCTGGATAATACTTTACCCCTTTTTTACTGATTTGCGAAGCTTGGCGAGTTCGACGGATAGGTCGATCCATTCGCCGGTAAGTTTTTTGAATTGCTTATAATTTGCTATTT
>JAJRTR010000205.1 GCA_024278215.1 bacterium | reverse complement strand
CTGAAAAGAGATCGGTGAAAGCTGGAGCTTCCAGTTACAGGCGTTTCCAAGGTAGACCTTTGGAACGATGAAACTCTGTGTGCCGTGCTCAAACCGCATTTGTTTGGGCACGAAAATGCGGCCTGTTTGGTTCCGGCTTTGCCGGGTTAGGAACACAATAAGGGACACAATGGAAGGAGGATACTTATGACAGGAATTACAAGTTATGGGGGTTACATCCCCAAGCTGAGGCTCAACCGCATGCAGATTTTTCAGGCGATGGGCTGGTTCGCGCCTGCGATTATGATGGTGGCGCAGGGTGAAAGGTCAATGTGCAACTGGGACGAAGACGCGCTGAGCATGGCGGTCGAAGCATCGCGCGACTGCCTCAGGGGAATGGACAAGTCGCGGATCGACGCGGTCTATCTCGCGTCGACAACCCTGCCCTATGCGGACAGGCAGAACGCGGGAATAGCGAAAACCGCTCTAAACCTCAAAGACAGTGTGCTGGCGGTGGATTTTACCGCGTCGATGAAGGCGGGCACGACAGCGATGATCACCGCGCTCGACGCGGTGGCGGGCGGCAACAGGAAGAACATCCTCGTCACGGCCACGGACCACAGGCAGACGAAGGCGGCATATTTCTACGAAATGTGGTTTGGCGACGGCGCGGGCTCCGTCATGATCGGCGACGAAAATGTTATCGCCGAATACAAAGGTTCGTACTCCACATCGCACGACTTCGTCGACCACTTCCGCGGCGCGGGCTACAAGTACGACTACATGTGGGAAGAACGCTGGACGCGCGACGAGGGCTACACGAAGATCATCCCCGAAGCCGTCAACGGGCTCATGGACAAACTCGGCATCACGATGGCCGATGTCGACAAGCTGGTCTTCCCCTGCTTCTTTAAGGGCGACCACTTTAAAATCTCGAAGCTGCTCGGCGCGACACCCGACAAGGTGCTTGACAACATGCACGACGTCTGCGGAGAAACCGGCACGGCACATTCGCTGGTAATGCTCATCACGGCGCTCGAACAGGCCAAACCCGGCGACAGGATACTGCTGGCCTGCTTCGGTCAGGGCTGCGACGCCATGCTGTTCGAGGTAACGGAAAACATCACAAAACTACCCGAACGAAAAAGCATCAAGGGCTGCCTCGCCGACAAGCGGGCGATTCTGAACTATGAAAAATTCGCAAAATTCCGCGACCTGCTCCAGGTCGAGATGGGCATCCGCGCTGAAGCGGGTGGTCGCAGCGCGATGACCACACTATGGCGCAAGCGCAAGATGGTCACCGGCCTTGTGGGCGCGAAATGCAACAAATGCGGCACGCCACAGTGGCCGCCGCCCGAGATATGCGTCAACCCCGACTGCCACAGTGTCCGCGACTTCTCGGACTACGAGTTCTCGGAAAAAGAAGGCAAAGTCGTAACATGGACCGCCGACATGCTGGCGATATCGACGGAACCGCCCTCGCTCTACGGACTGGTGCAGTTCGACGAAGGTGGCCGCATGTTGCTCGACTTCACAGACTGCGAACAGAAAGACGTCAAGGTCGGTGGCAAGATCAAAATGTCATTCAGGAAGAAATATTTCGACAAGGACCGCTCCGGCTACCAGGGCTACTTCTGGAAAGCTATACCGCAAAAAGAGGAAAAGGAGGCGAGCAAATAATGGCGAGTGGAATCAGAGATAAAGTCGCGATTGTAGGCATGGGATGCTCGAAGTTCGGCGAGCGCTGGGACGTCGGCGCCGAAGAACTCATGGTGGAAGCATACCTCGAATGCCTCGAAGACGCCGGGCTCGAAACAAAAGACATCGAGGCGGCGTGGCTCGGCACATGTATCGAAGAAATCAACGTTGGAAAAAGCGCGCTCGCGCTCCCGATAGCTCTGCGCCTCGAAAATATCCCCGTGACACGTGTCGAGAACTTCTGCGCGTCCGGCACCGAAGCGTTCCGCGGCGCGGTCTACGCCGTCGCCTCCGGTGCCTACGACATAGTGCTCGCGCAGGGTGTCGAAAAGCTCAAGGACACAGGCTACGGCGGACTCCCCGACCTCAACGCAGGCGCGGGGCCCCTCAACTGGCTGTGGTTCCCCAACCTCACAGCCCCAGGCGCGTTCTCCATGCTCGCGCAGGCATACGCCGTCAAGTACGACATCCCGCCCAAAGAACTGAAAAAGGCGATGGCGCACGTGTCATGGAAAAGCCACCAGAACGGCGCGAATAACCCGAAAGCCCATCTGCGCAAAAAAGTCGACATATCGAAAATCCTTTCTTCACCCATGATCGCTCACCCGCTCGGGCTCTTCGACTGCTGCGGTGTCAGCGATGGCTCCGCCTGCGCGATTGTCACCACACCAGAGATCGCAAAGAAGCTGGGCAAGAAGGACATCGTCTCCGTCAAGGCTCTCCAACTCGCCCTCAGCAACGGCGAGGAAATGCAGTACAACAACTGGGACGGCGACCACTTCATCACAACATCAAAATGCAGCACGGCGGCATATAAAGAAGCAGGCATCACCAACCCGCGCGAGGAACTCAGCATGATCGAAGTCCACGACTGTTTCTCGATCACTGAACTTGTTACCATGGAAGACCTTCACATCTCCGAAAGAGGCCAGGCGCCCAGAGACATCATGGACGGCTTCTACGACGCCGACGGACAGATACCATGCCAGATCGACGGCGGCCTCAAATGTTTCGGACATCCCATCGGCGCGTCCGGCCTGCGCATGATCTACGAGATGTATCTCCAGTTGCTGGGCCGCGCCGACGACCGACAGCTCGACAACCCGAAACTCGGCCTCACGCACAACCTCGGCGGATTCCCCTGCATGAACGTATGCAGCATCTCGATCGTCGGCAAATTGGATGAGTGATTGGGTTGATGTATAGGCTGAATCAGGATTTGATCTCACATTATTGAGTTAAGAATCAGATAAGATTAAGATAGAAAAATCGGTAGCCAGAAACATAAAAAGCCCCGGTAATAAGCCGGGGCTTTTTTATGAGTCTAATAATACAAACTTTGTGCAATTGATTAGCATTAACCTATTGGGACAATTCCCAAGCCAACCATTCTCGCATACAAATTCGTAATCGTTTTCAGATCATTTATCAATACTTCTTCTTCGGGCAAAATATTTCCATAAGATTTTCCAAATGCTATTGCCTTCTCATAATACAAAGCACGTGTGTTACCATGATCGCGTATTGTATTACCATGCAGAAAACCGACATAATTATCTATTTTTAAAAACCCTGTAGCGTCTGCACGCCTTATCATTTTTTCTGCACTTCTGCTTATTTCTTGAGATCTTTTATGCAATTCGTGAACTATTGCGTCATGATCATCTTCGACTTGTATTTCGACTTCATTAACAGCAGACATAAAACATAAAATTACATTACTTGGTTTATATGAAGCAATAAGATATGCCACATAGCAACCTTTCTTCGGAGATTCTGTAATATCAGGATGCAAGACTGTTATCCAAGCCTGACAGGGGAAACGATGCGTTATATGAGGAGCAGGATGTTGAATAAGCATGTCGGGAAAATCATCGTGAATAATGTTATGCACCTCATCTTTCAACTCCCTTAACATAGGCAAAGGATTTGTTTTGTTATTTGCATGACGAGCAAATTCGTAATTTCCCAAAATTTCATTTAATGCATCTCTTAAAGACATAAATTTCATCTCCTCTAACCTGACTTTTCAATTTTCAAGAACAGGGATTATCACGAAGTTTATTAACCCCTAATCCAAAGATGCTGGCCTCCTTCAAATTCATTGATAATTCCAAATAATTAGGGTCTTATAACAGTACTATAAATGATATAGAATGTGTTAAAGAAATTGTATTTTGCAGATATAACGAGCTTTTCTT